>NZ_JBJMQP010000158.1:0-110023 GCF_045802625.1 Hyalangium sp.
GCCCATCCGCCGCCCGTCCTCGAGCAGCGGAATGTCCGTGCGCCCCGTGTGCTGGCCACTCCGGCTCCAGGACGTCTCACCGTGACGAACGAGGACGATCTGCGGAGAGAGTGGCTTCATGGTTCGCCCTCAGCGCTTCAGGCCGCGTTTGATCTCCACACAGAGCTGGCGCACTGCCTGCGGGCCGTCCGTGTGAGCCGCGCGCACCAGGGCGCTGCCCACCACTACGCCGTCCGCGTGGGCACCGATGGCTCGGGCCTGCTCCGCCGTGGAGATGCCAAAGCCCGCCACCACGGGCACCGGCGAGGCCTTCCGCACCAGCTCCAGGCGGGCGGACAGGTCCTTCGGCAGCTCCGCGCGCATGCCCGTCACTCCCGCCACCGAGACGCAGTACACGAAGCCCCGAGCATCCTTGGCGATGGCCTCCGCTCGCGCCGGGGGCGTGGTGGGCGCGCACAGCGGGATGAGATCGATCCCCGCCGCGTCGAAGGTGCGCCGCAGGTCCGCGCTCTCCTCGGGCGGCAGGTCCGGGAGGATGGTGCCGGAGATGCCTCGCTCGCGCGCCAGCTTTGCGTAGCGCTCCTCGCCGAGCGCCATCACGATGTTGACGTACGTCATCACCACCAGCGGCGTGTCCGGGCAGCGCTTGCGCACCGCGGGGACCACTTCGTCCAGCACGCGCTGGAGCGTGGCGCCCGCCTTCAGCGCTCGCTCCGAGGAGGCCTGGATGACCGGGCCGTCCGCGATGGGATCGCTGAACGCCACGCCAATCTCCAGGATGTCCGCGCCACCCTCCACCAGCGCGGCGAACACCTCCACCGAGCGCGCCAGGTCAGGGTCTCCCGCCATCGCATACGCCACCAGAGCGCCCTCGCCTCGAGCCTTCGCCTTCGCGAAGGCCGCTGCAATCTCGCCGCTCATGCCTTCCTCTCGTGGCCCATGGCCGGAATGCCCTTCGCCGCGATGGTCGCCACGTCCTTGTCTCCGCGACCCGAGCAGTTGACGATCAGGTGCTTGCCCTTGCCCAGCTCGCGCGCCAGCTCCGCCGCGCGCGCGAACGCGTGAGATGTCTCCAGCGCCGGGAGGATGCCCTCCGTGCGAGCCACCTCGTAGAAGGCTCGCAGCGCCTCGTCGTCCGTGGCGGTGCGCACCTCCAGCCGGCCCTCCTTGGCCAGGAATGCCAGCTCCGGCCCGACGCCTGGGTAGTCCAGGCCCGCGGAGATGGAGTGCGCCTCCTGGATCTGCCCGTTCGCATCCTGCAGCACCAGCGAGCGCGTGCCGTGCAGCACGCCCTCGGTGCCCAGCGTCAGCGAGGCGCCGTGCTGCCCGCTGTTCAGCCCGTGGCCACCGGCCTCCACGCCCACCAGCCGCACCTCCTTGTCCCCGATGAAGGGGTGGAAGATGCCGATGGCGTTGGAGCCACCGCCGATGCACGCGGTGATGGCATCCGGCAGGCGCCCGAAGGCGGCCTTGGCCTGCTGGCGCACCTCGCGGCCGATGATGGACTGGAAGTCCCGGACGATGGTGGGGTAGGGGTGCGGCCCCGCCGCGCTGCCGATGACGTAGTGGGTGTCCTCCACCTGCGCCACCCAGGTGCGGATGGCCTCGTTCATCGCGTCCTTCAACGTCTTCGAGCCCGACTCCACCGGCCGCACCGTGGCGCCCAGCGCGCGCATGCGGAACACGTTGAGCGACTGGCGCTCCACGTCCAGCGCGCCCATGTACACCTCGCACGGGAACCCGAAGAGCGCGCACGCGGTGGCGGTGGCCACGCCGTGCTGCCCCGCGCCCGTCTCGGCGATGATGCGCTTCTTGCCCATCCGCTTGGCCAGCAGCACCTGGCCGATGGTGTTGTTGATCTTGTGCGCGCCCGTGTGCGCCAGGTCCTCGCGCTTGAGCCACACGTGCGCGCCGCCCCAGGACTCCGTCAGCCGGTGAGCGGGCGTCAGCGGCGTCTCGCGCCCGACGAACTCCTTCAGCACCCGCGCCACCTCTTCGCCGAACGCGCGGTCCGCCTGGGCCGCCGCGTACGCCGCCTCCAGCTCCAGCAGCGCCGGGACGAGCGTCTCCGGCACGTAGCGGCCGCCGTAGCGCCCGAAGCGCCCGGTGGAAGTCTCTTGGGTCATGTCTGTTGCTCCCACAGGTTCACTGCCTTGGCGGAGCGGATGAAGGCCCGCACCGCCTCGAGGTCCTTGATACCAGGGCTCGCCTCCACCCCGCTCGCCACGTCCACTCCGTAGGGCCGGGTGGCGCGCACCGCCTCCGCCACGTTCCCAGGCGTCAGCCCGCCCGCCACCAGCACGGGTACTCCCACGTCCACCAGCCGCGCCACCAGCGACCAGTCGAAGGTGACGCCTCCGCCGCCGTAGCCGGGAGCCGCGCCGTCCAGCAGCAGCGTCGCCACGTCGCCCGCGCCCACGTACGTGCGCGCTCGGGCCACATCCTCCGGCCCGCGCACGCGCAGCGCTTTGATGACGGGGACGCCGAAGCCGGTGCAGGCCTCGGGCGGCTCGTCTCCGTGGAGCTGCACGGCCGTCAGGCCGCACTCTCGCACCCTGGCGCGGATGAGGTCCGGGGACTCGTTGACGAAGACGCCCACCACCGCGCCCAGCGCCGGACGGGTGCGCGCCAGGGCCGCCGCCGTGGCGGGCTCCACGAAGCGGGGCGAGCGCGGATAGAAGTTCAACCCCAGCGCGTCCGCTCCCGCGGCCCATGCGGCCCGGGCATCCTCCAGCCGCGTCACTCCGCAGATCTTCACCCGGACGCTCACGCCGTCCCGTCCCTCACGGCCAGCAGCCGCGCCAACGCCCGGCCGGGCTCCGCGTCTCTCAGCAGGGACTCGCCCACCAGCACCGCGTCTCCACCCGCGGCCCGTGCCGCCGCGAAGTCCGCCGCCGTCTTCAGTCCACTCTCGGCCACCAGCACGCGGGCCCGCTCGCGCAGCCGGGGCATCACCCTCAGCGCCGTGCCCGTGTCCGTGCGCAGCGTGGCCAGATCCCGGTTGTTGATGCCCACCAGCTCCGCGCCCGCCGCCAGGGCTCGCTCGGCGTGCGCCTCCGTGTGGGCCTCCACCAGCGCCGCCACTCCGCAGACCTTCGCGGCCGCGACCATCTCTCGCAGCAGCCCGTCCTCCAGCGCATCGGCGATCAGCAGCACCGCGTCCGCTCCCACCGCCGCGCTCTCCTCCACCTCGCGCGGGGCGACCAGGAAGTCCTTGCGCAGCACGGGCAGCGACACCGCCGCTCGCACCTGCTCCAGGTCCGCCAGGCAGCCGCCGAAGTCTACATCGTCCGTGAGGACGCTGATGGCGCACGCGCCCCCGGCCTCGTAGCCCCGCGCCACCTGGACGAGATCCTGATGCGGGAAGTCGCCGCCCGAGGGGCTCTTGCGCTTCACCTCGGCGATGACGTTCACCACCACGCCCGGCTTGCGCTGCTGCAGGGCCGCCGCGAAGTCCCGAGCCGGTGGCCGGACTCGAGCTGCCAGCGCCGGGCGAGAGACGAGCTCCCGGCGCTTGCGCGCGAAGATGTCCGCGAGGAGGTTCATTCAGGATTCTCCGGGACCGCGGCTCACGGCGCGGTTCCCTTGATGAGCGCCGCCAGCTTGCGCGCCGCCGAGCCCGAGTCAATGGACTCCGCGGCTAGCTTCACGCCCTCGCGAAGATCGGCTGCCTGCCCTACCACCAGCAGCGCCGCCGCCGCGTTGAGCAGCACCGCCGTGCGGATGCCCGAGCGCTCACCTTCCAGCAGGGCCTTCAGCCGCCGGGCATTCTCCTCCGCGTCACCCCCGGCGATGGCCTCGCGAGTTATCCGCTCCAGCCCCGCGTCCTCCGGGGCCACGGTGAACAGGCGCACCGAACCATCTTCGCGCAGCTCCGCCACGTTCGTCGGGCCACAGGGAGACACCTCGTCCAGCCCGTCCTGCCCGTGCACCACCCACGCGCGCCGGCTGCCCAGCCGCCCGAGCACTCGCGCCGTCTGCTCCAGCCGATCTCCCGCGAAGGTGCCCAGGAGCTGGTAGCGCGCGCCCGCCGG
This sequence comes from Hyalangium sp., assembly GCF_045802625.1. NCBI lineage: Bacteria > Pseudomonadati > Myxococcota > Myxococcia > Myxococcales > Archangiaceae > Hyalangium > Hyalangium sp. The sequence continues at coordinate 4,035 of NZ_JBJMQP010000158.1, forward strand.
GTTCGTCAGCGGGCCCAGCAGGTTGAAGAAGCTGTAGAAGCCCAGCTCCCGCCGAGCCTGCGCCACGTGCTTCAGGGCGCTGTGGTGCGAGGGCGCGAAGAGGAAGCCCACGCCGTGCTCGTCGATGTCCCGGGACACGGCCTCGTGCGCCCGCTCCATCGGCAGGCCCAGCGCCGCCAGCACGTCCGCGCTCCCGCAGCGGCTGGAGACGGCCCGGTTGCCATGCTTGGCCACCGTCGCCCCAGCCCCCGCGGCCACGAACGCCACCGCCGTGGAGATGTTGAAGGTGTGCGCCCCATCTCCGCCGGTGCCGCACGTGTCCAGCACCACCTCCGCCCGAGGAGAGAGCTTCGCCGCCCGGGCGCGCATGGCCTCCGCCGCCCCGAGCAGCTCGTCCTCCGTCTCGCCCTTCATCCGCAGCGCGGCCGCCAGCGCGCCCACCTGGGCCGACGTCGCCTCTCCCGCGAGCATCAGGCCCATGATCGTGGCCATCTCCTCGCGGGTGAGATTCCCCCGGCCCAGCACCCTGCCCAGCGCTTCCTTGAGCGTCACGGACTGCTACCCCAGCCTCGCCACATCGCGGCCGAGCGCCCCAGCGATGGCACGCACCGCCTCCATCGACTTCTCGAACTCGGTGAAGTCCAGCGACTGGTGGCCGTCCGACAGCGCCCGCGGCGGATCCGGGTGCACCTCGACAATCACCCCGTCGGCGCCCACGGCGATGGCCGCGCGCATCATCGCTGGCACCGCCTTGCGCACGCCGATGCCGTGCGACGGATCCACGAACACCGGCAGGTGGCTGAGCGACTTGAGCATCGGCACCGCGTTCAGATCGAGCGTGTTGCGCGTCATCGTCTCGAAGGTGCGGATGCCGCGCTCGCAGAGGATGACGCGGTTGTTGCCCTTGGCGACGATGTACTCGGCCGCCATCAGCAGCTCCTTGATGGTGGCGCTCAGGCCGCGCTTGAGCAGCACCGGCTTGCGCACCTCGCCCACCGCCTCCAGCAGCGAGAAGTTCTGCATGTTGCGCGCGCCCACCTGGAGGATGTCCGCCGTCTCGGCCACCTGCGGCAGCGTCGCCGTGTCCTTCACCTCCGTCACCACCAGCAGGCCCGTCTCCTTGCGCGCCTCGGCCAGCAGCGACAGGCCGTCATTCTTGAGGCCCTGGAACTCGTAGGGGCTGGTGCGGGGCTTGAACGCGCCGCCGCGCAGCATGGTGGCGCCCGCCTTCTTCACCGCCTGCGCCGTGCCGACGATCTGCTCGCGCGTCTCCACCGAGCACGGGCCGGCGATGACGTGGATCGTCTTCCCGCCCACCGTGAGGTGGCCTACCTGGATGGTGCTGTCATCGGGCTTCACCTCGCGGCTGACGAGCTTGAACGGCTGCGAGATGGCGACCGCGTCCGCCACGCCCGGCAGAACGCGGAAGGGCTCGGGCTCCACCGCGCCCTTGTTGCCCGTGATGCCGATCGCGGTGCGAGTGCCTCCAGGGATCGCGTTCGGTTGCCAGCCCCGACGGCGGATCTCCTCATTGACCCGCTCGATATCCTGGAGCGTCGCATCCGGCTTCATCACGATCAGCATGGGGCACCTATCTCCGAGTCGAGGCCGCCGGGGCAGGCCGGCGGATGATGATGAAACAACCGCGAGCCATGCGTCTGAGCAGCAGCGCCGCCTGGTCGCTTTCTCACGGGGTGAGAAGTGTCTGCCTGCTTTCATGGCAAATCAAGCGAGGCTGGAGGTTTACCCCGTCGGTGTAGAGGGGCCAGAAGGCCAATAGGACGGAGCGAGAGCCCGGGCGTGCTGACGCTCCGTGCAAGGTCGCGCCCGCACAGTGCGAGTAGGCGCTGCTCACACCTGTGCCCTGGGCGAGGAGGGAAAGGTACGAGCCTGCTGGGCTTGCTTGCAGGGCTCCTGAGATAGCATCCGCGCCCAACCATGAGCGAAGACGACAAGACCCATCTGTCGGGGCAGCGCGAGGGGGTGAGCAAGCCGGCCGGCCCCGTGCAGATCGTCCCCGGCACGGTGCTCAAGGGCACCTACCGCATCGACGCCGAGCTGGGCAGCGGTGGAATGGGCACGGTCTTCCGAGCCACCCACCTGGGGTTGGACAAGACGATGGCGGTGAAGGTGCTGTCGCCTCGAGCCGTGGCCACCCCGGACAGCCTGGCGCGCTTCGAGCGCGAGGCAAAGGTGGCCGGCAAGGTGAGCCACCCGGCGATGACGGCCGTCATCGACTTCGGCGTGGAGCAGGGCACGCCGTACATCGTCATGGAGTACGTGAACGGCGAGGAGCTGGCGGAGCTCATCGAGCGCAGCGGCCCCATGTCGCCTCGGCGCACGGTGGCGGTGATGCGGCAGATCGTCTCGCTGCTGCGGGCGGCGCACGCGCTGGGCATCGTCCACCGGGACTTGAAGCCGGCCAACATCAAGATCATCCAGGAGACGCCCGAGGACAGTCACGTCTTCGTGAAGGTGCTCGACTTCGGCGTGGCGAAGATCGTCGGCGACATCTCGGGGCAGCTCACCAGCGAGGGCATGCTGGTGGGCACGCCGGCGTACATGGCTCCGGAGCAGATCAACGGCAAGCCGATTGATGGGCGGACGGACCTCTATGCCGCGGGCCTCATGTTCTACGAGATGCTCAGCGGCGTGCGGGCCTTCAAGGGCGAGACGATCGCGCGCATCCTCCACGCGCAGATGAGCGAGCCGCCGCCGCCGCTGACCGTGCCGGTGCCGGACATCGTCCGCCAGACGCTCCAGAAGTTCTGCGAGAAGCGCCCGGAGGACCGCTTCCAGGACGCGGCCGAGGCGGACCGGGCGCTGATGGCCTGCGAGGACGTGTTGCGCCCGCCCTCGGTGAACGTGGCCACGAACACGGTGCTGCCCGCCGCCACGGAGCCGGAGAACGCTCCCGACAACGGTGTGCGGACGATCGCGTACCGTCCGAAGAAGGCCGAGCCGGCTCCGGTGCCCGCGAGCGACCCTGCGCCCGTGGCCGCCGAGCCCAAGCCTTCCTCGGGCATCTCCGTCTCGGACTCCCTGGTGAGGGAGGGGCGGCAGACTCAAGAGAAGCCCGCGCTGGTGACGGAGCCCGCTCCGATCGGCCCGCCCCCCAAGCCTGTCCCCGCGCCAGAGCCGCCGCCGCTCCAGACCGTCCAGCCCGGGAGATCTTCCGGGGCCGGCCCGGTGGTCGTGGTGCTGGGCGTCGCCTTGTTGCTCGTGGTGGCCGGGATCGCGGGAGGCGTATGGGCCTGGAAGAGTGGCCGGCTCGCGGGGCTTCCGTTCGTGCCCTCGCCTGGCGGTAAGACTCCGGCCGGGACCGACCCGGGTGCCGTCGCGACCCGCGCTCCCTCCAACCCTCCGCCGCCCACCGAGCCTCCGCAGGCGCAGGGCCCGGCTCCCACGGGGACGGAGAAGGCCACGGACACTCCCGCGGCGGTGGAGCCGGAGAAGACGCCTGGGAACGAGCAGACCGCTCAGGGCCAAGAGGGCTCGCAGGCAGGGGATCAGCCCGAGGCTGTGGAGAACACGCCTCCGCCGCAGGAAGAGGTGCACCGGGCTCGCTGCTTCGTCTCGGTGGTGGCACTCGAGTCAAATCGACAGGGCAACGGCCAATTTGGGCCGTGGCTGCCGAAGTCGGTGAACTCGCGGACCGAGGTGGACTGCGACTCGGTGGCTGCGCGGGAGATCAAGCGCGAGTACCAGGACCTGTTCAAGAAGTGGCCGGAGTCCCACTCGGAGAAGGTGCTTCAGACCCAGACCCTCTCCTTCGAGCCCCAGAAGAAAGGGGCTCCGAATACCCGGCGGGTGGTGGTGAAGGTCCACACGAAGGTCTCCGAGAGCTCCCCTTGAGCGAGGCGTGGAACGCATGAACGAGGATGACAAGACGTATCCGCCTGTCCGGCCCCCACCGCGGCAGGCGACGTCTTCCGCGCTCCAGATTGCTCCTGGGGCTGTGCTCAAGGACACCTACCGCATCGACGTCGAGCTGGGCAGCGGCGGCATGGGCACGGTCTTCCAAGCCACCCACCTGGGGCTGGACAAGACGATGGCGGTGAAGGTGCTGTCACCTCGGGCCATCTCCTCACCCGAGAGCCTGGCGCGCTTCAGCCGCGAGGCGAAGGTGGCTGGCAAGGTGAACCACCCGGCGATGACGGCCGTCATCGACTTCGGCGTGGACCAGGGCACGCCGTACATCGTCATGGAGTACGTGGACGGCATGGAGCTGGCGGAGTTCATCGGGCGCAACGGTCCGATGCCTCCTCGGCAGGCGGTGGGGGTGATGCGGCAGATCGTCTCGCTGCTGCACGCCGCGCACGCGCTGGGCATCGTCCACCGAGACCTCAAGCCGGCCAACATCAAGGTCGTCCAGGCGGGGCCGGGTGACGGGCAGCTCTTCGTGAAGGTGCTGGACTTCGGCATCGCCAAGGTCATCGGAGACATCGCCGGACAGCTCACCAGCGAAGGGATGATGGTGGGCACGCCGGCGTACATGGCGCCGGAGCAGATCTCCGGCAAGCCCATTGACGGGCGGACGGATCTCTATGCCGCGGGCCTCATCTTCCACGAGCTGCTCAGCGGCGTGAGGGCCTATCAGGGCGAGACGATTGCTCGCATCCTCCACGCGCAGATGAGCGAGCCTCCCCCGCCGATCTCCATCCCGCTGCCGGATGTGGTGCGCCAGACGCTCCAGAAGTTCTACGAGAAGCGCCCGGAGGACCGCTTCCAGGACGCGGCCCAGGCGGATCGGGCGCTCATGGCCTGCGAGGAGGCGCTGCGCTCCTTCATCGCTCCCGCCGTGGGAGCGCCACCGGGCAGTGTGGCGCGCCCTTCGGAAGTCGCGCCTGGGACCTTCTCCGCGACGATGCAGCGCCCCGAGTCCGGGCCCGCGCCAGCCCCGGCCCCGTCAACAGGAGGCTTCTCGGCGACGCTGCAGCGGCCCGAGTCTGGCGCCAGCGTGAATCGGCCTCCGTCTTCACCTCAGCCCCGGCCCGTCCCGGCCCCTGTGCCGAACGCCAGGCCCGCTCCGAGTCCGCGCGGGAAGTCCTCGGCCTTGGGCAAAGGCTGTCTGGTGGCCGTGCTCGTCGTGGGCTTCCTGGGGTGTCTGGGGATGAGCGGGCTGGTCGCGTTGGCCATGGCCAAGGGCCGCCAGGTGCAGGCACAGCAGCAACAGTGGCAGCAGCAGGGGCATCCTCAGGGCCAGCCCACGCCGCCTCAGACCGACGAGGACGATGACTCGGATCCCCCGGAGGAGGATCAACAGTAAGGAGGTGGCTGCCTCCCCCGAGGCAGCGCACCCCTCATGAGCCAGGCCTGAGCGTCAGGCCTGAGCCGCGGAGCCCGGCGTACTCGTGGCCTCGGTCGCCGGCGTGCTCGCGGCCGGGGCGCCGTTGGCGGGAGCCTCGACGGCCTGGGCCGCCACCTGCGTCAGCAGCGCCGTCATCCGCTTGGCGAAGCGGTTGGGATCCTCCAGCGCGCTGCCCTCGGTGAGCAGGGCCTGATCATGCAGCAGCTCGATCCACTCGGCGACCCGCTCCGACTTCGAGTCCTTCTCGTGGAGCTTGCGCAGGTGCTCGATGACGGGGTGCGCGGGGTTCACCTCGAGGATGCGCTGGGCGCGCGGCATGCTCCGGCCGTGCTCGCGCAGCAGGCGCTCCAGGAAGGCGGGCGAGCCCCCCTCGGGCAGCACCAGGCAGACCGGCGAGTCCGTGAGGCGGTCCGACACGCGCACCTCGCGCACGGCGTCCTTGAGCACCTCCTTCATGTGGTCCGTGAGGGACTTGAGGCCCTCGGCGCGCTGCTCCTTCTCCTTCTTCTCCTCGGCGGACTCCTGGAGCTTCAGGTCGGCCTGGAGCGCGGACACCAGCGGCTTGCCATGGAACTCGTGCAGCCCCTGGGCGGCCCACTCGTCCACGGGGTCCGTGAGGTAGAGCACCTCGTAGCCGCGCTTGCGCAGCGCCTCCAGGTGGGGCGAGCCCTCCAGCGCCTTCCGGGACTCGCCGAACACGTAATAGATGGCCTGCTGGCCCTCCTTCATGCGTGACACGTAGTCGGCCAGCGAGGTGAGGCCCTCCTCGCGGCTGCTCTCGTAGCGCACCAGCCCGCCCAGCTTCTCCTTGTTCTCGCCGTCGCTGGCCAGCCCCTCCTTGAGGATGGAGCCGAAGTTCTTCCAGAGCGCCGTGTAGTCCTCGGGCTTGTCCTTGGCGAGCTTCTCCAGCAGGTCCAACGTCTTCTTCACCACGTGCTTGCGGATGGAGCGCACCACCGCCGAGTCCTGCAGCAGCTCGCGCGAGACGTTGAGCGGCAGATCATCCGAGTCCACCACGCCGCGCACGAAGCGCAGCCACGGGGGCAGCAGCTCCTCGCAGTCATCCATGATGAAGACGCGCTTGACGAACAGCCTCACGCCGCGCCGCTTCGCGGTGCCGTCGAGATCAAACGGCCGGCGCTTGGGCAGGAAGAGCAGGCCGGTGAACTGCTGGTTTCCGTCCGTGCGGAAGTGCGTCCACGTGAGCGGCGGCTCGAAGTCGTGGGTGAGGTGCTTGTAGAACTCCTGGTACTGCTCGTCGGTCACCTCGGACTTGGGGCGCTGCCAGAGGGCGCTGGCCTTGTTGACGGTCTCGAAGGCGGTGGTGGTGCCCTTCTGGCCCGTCTTGGCGTCGATGACGTCCGAGGGCTTCTTCACCTGGAGCTGGATGGGGTGGCCCACGTAGTCCGAGTACTGGGTGATGAGCGAGCGCAGGCGCCACTCGTCCAGGAACTCCTTCTGGTCGGCCTTGAGGTGGAGGGTGACGGCGGTGCCGCGAGTGGTGTGCTCGGCGGGCTCCACGACAAAGGTGCCCTTGGCCTCGGAGGTCCACTTCCAGGCCTTCGAGTCCTGGCCGGCGGCGCGGCTGACCACCTCCACGCGGTCCGCGACGAGGTAGGCGCTATAGAAGCCCACGCCGAACTGGCCAATGAGGTTCACATCCTTTTGGCCGCGCTGGGTGAGCTGCTCCAGGAACTCGCGAGAGCCCGAGTGGGCGATGGTGCCCAGGTTCTTCACCAGCTCATCATGCGTCATGCCGATGCCGGTGTCCTCGATGGTGACGGTGCCCCGCTCGGCGTCGGGGATGATGCGGATCTCCAGGGTGGGCTCGCCCCCGAGCAGCTCGGGCTCGGTGATGGTGCGGAAGCGCAGCTTGTCCAGCGCATCCGAGGCGTTGGAGACCAGCTCGCGCAGGAAGATCTCTTTGTGGCTGTAGAGGGAGTTGATGACCAGGTTGAGCAGCTGATTGATCTCGGCCTGGAAGGAGTGGGTCTCCCTCTGGGTATCGACGGACATGGTTCCTCCGGACGCCCGATGTAGGCGTGACCCGTTCCCCATAACCATTCCGCAGGCGTTGTCGAGTCCGGAAGGCCGCCCGCCTGCAACCCGGCCAGGGACAGCCCTCAAGGAGACAGGGACTCGGCCTCCAGCTTCGCATGGAAATCGAGGACTTTCCGCATCTGTGGGTGGGTGGCCAGGGGGCTCAGATCGACGTTGCGGTCCAGGCGTCGATAGAGTTCGGAAGCAAGAGCGTCTCGTGGGACACCGAGTATCTCCGCCAGATAGGACTGACAGTCCCTACCTCACCGTCCGTCAACCACGGGAAAGAGCCGGACACGGAAACGCGCGTCGTGTTCCCCACCCGCCAGGGAAGGCGATAAGAGTGCCGCCCCATGACCCGCTACCTCCTCTCCCTGCTCACCCCGGTGCTCCTGGCCAGCGCCGCCTGGGCCGCGGAGCCCGCCGCGCTCCCCAGTGCCTCCGAGCTCCAGCGCCAGACGGCGCGCTTCGCCCCCGTGGACCTCAAGCTCGACGTGTCCAAGCTCCCGGACAACGAGAAGCGCGCGCTGGCGAAGATGGTCCAGGCCGCCCGCTTCATGGACACCCTCTTCATGCGCCAGTCCTGGGCCGGCAACGAGACGCTGCTGCTGGATCTGCTCCAGGACACCACGCCGCTCGGCCGCGAGCGGGTGCACGCGTTCCTCCTCAACAAGGGCCCCTGGTCCCGGCTGGACGAGGGCCGTCCCTTCCTCTCCGGCGTTCCCTCCGCGCCGTCCGCTCCGGGCAGCTTCTACCCACCGGACGCCACCAAGGAGGGCATCGAGCAGTGGGTGAAGAGCCTGCCCGAGCCCCAACAGCATGAGGCCACCGGCTTCTACACCACCATCCGCCGCGGCCCGGATGGCAAGTTCACCGTGGTGCCCTACAGCGTCGAGTACCAGAGCGAGCTGGGCCAGGCCGCCCAGCTCCTGCGCGAGGCCGCCCAGCTCACCCAGCAGCCCACGCTGAAGGCCTTCCTCACCGCTCGCGCGGACGCGTTCCTCTCCAACAACTACTACGCCAGCGAGGTGGCGTGGATGGAGCTGGACGCCAGCGTCGAGCCCACCATCGGGCCCTACGAGGTCTACGAGGACAACTGGTTCAACTACAAGGCCGCCTTCGAGGCCTTCATCACCCTCAAGGACGACGCGGAGACGCAGAAGCTGGCCCGCTTCAGCGGCGAGCTCCAGGGGCTGGAGAACACCCTCCCCATCGATCCGAAGCTGCGCAACCCGAAGCTCGGAACGCTGGCGCCCATCCGGGTCGTCAACAGCGTGTTCTCCGCCGGAGACGCCAACCGGGGCGTGCAGACGGCCGCCTACAACCTGCCCAACGACGAGCGCGTCACCGCGGAGAAGGGCAGCAAGCGCGTGATGCTCAAGAACATCCAGGAGGCCAAGTTCCAGCGCGTGCTGCTGCCCATCGCCAAGGTGGCGCTCGCCGCGAAGGACCGCCCGAACGTCTCCTTCGACTCCTTCTTCACCCACATCCTCATGCACGAGCTGATGCACGGGCTGGGGCCTCACAACATCACCGTCGAGGGCAAGCAGACCACGGTGCGTCAGGCGCTCCAGGTCTCCTCCAGCGCCATCGAGGAGGCCAAGGCGGACATCGCCGGCCTCTGGGCGCTGCAGCAGCTGGTGAACAAGGGCGTGCTCGGCAAGGAGATGGAGCGCACCATGTACATCACCTATCTGGCCTCCACGTTCCGCTCTCTGCGCTTCGGCACCGACGAGGCCCACGGCAAGGGCGTGGCGCTCCAGCTCAACCACTTCCTCGACACCGGCGCGGTGAAGGTGAACCCGGATGGCACCTTCTCCGTCGTCCCCGAGAAGATCCAGGACTCGGTGGCGGCGCTGACCCGGCAGCTGATGGAGCTGCAGGCCCATGGAGACCGCGCCCAGGCCGAGTCCCTGCTGGCGAAGCAGGGCGTCATCCGCCCCGAGGCGAAGAAGGTGCTCGACAAGCTCCGGGACGTGCCCGTGGACATCGAGCCCCACTTCGTCACCGCCGAGCAGCTCGTCCGTGACTTCAGCGGCTCCGAGAAGGCGGCCAAGTAGCCCTCGCTCAGCGGTCGCCCGCTCCCCGGCCCACCATGAGTCGCCCGGTACCCCATGGTGGGCCCTAGGGCGAATGAAGGATGCTCGGGCTCGTGCCTCGGCCCTGACTTCCCAGGGGGAGGCCACCGCCCGGTAGGCGAGGGGGCAGCTCCTCTCCGCTGGGTGTAACTCGAACGCGGGCTGCCGCGTACCAGAGGAGCCATGTCCGAAAAGAAGGCGCCCGAGCCCCCCAGCTCCGAGATCACCCCCGAGAAGCTCTACCTGCGTCGCCGCGAGCTCATCAAGAACGCGGGCCTCTTCGCCGGGACGGCCGCCGTCGTGGGGGGTGGCCTGTACCTGCTGGGCATGAAGCGCACCCGCCCCATGGACAAGTTCGTCCCGGACGCGGGGCCGCTGCCCACGCTGGCCACGCTGCCCGTCGCCGAGTCCAAGGGCCCCGGCCCCTACGACACCGACGAGCCCAAGACGCCCTACGAGGACATCACCACCTACAACAACTTCTACGAGCTCGGGCTCGACAAGAACGATCCCGCTCGCAACGCCCACACCCTCAAGCCGCGGCCGTGGACCGTCACCATCGACGGCGAGGTACACAAGCCGCAGACGGTGGACATCGATCAGCTCATCTCCTGGTTCCCCCTGGAGGAGCGCGTCTACCGGATGCGCTGCGTCGAGGCCTGGTCCATGGTCATCCCCTGGGTCGGCTTCCCGCTGGGCGGGCTGATCAAGCGCGTGGAGCCCACCAGCCGCGCCAAGTACGTGGCCTTCACCACGTTGATGGATCCGGAGCAGCTGCCGGGCGAGAAGCGCCCCGTGCTGGACTGGCCCTACGTGGAGGGTCTGCGCCTGGACGAGGCCCAGCACCCGCTGGCGCTGCTGGCGGTGGGGCTCTACGGCAAGACGCTGCCCAACCAGAACGGCGCGCCGCTGCGGCTGGTGACGCCCTGGAAGTACGGCTTCAAGGGCATCAAGTCGATCGTGAAGATCACCCTCACCGAGCAGCAGCCGCCCACCACCTGGAACCTGGCCTCGTCGCGCGAGTACGGCTTCTACGCCAACGTGAACCCCCAGGTGGATCACCCGCGCTGGAGCCAGGCCTCCGAGCGCCGCGTCGGCGAGTTCAGCCGCCGCCCCACGCTGCCCTTCAACGGCTACGCCGAGCAGGTGGCCTCCCTCTACGCCGGCATGGACCTGCGCGCGAACTACTGAGCATCCCATGGCCTCCCCGCCGTTTCCCTGGCTCAAGCCCGCCGTCCTCGTAGGTGGACTCGCTCCGCTGGCGCTCCTGGTGCTCCAGGGCGTGCAGGGGACGCTCGGCCCCAATGTCATCGAGGCGGTGCTCAATCAGACCGGGCTGATGGCGCTCATCTTCCTGGTGGGCTCGCTGGCGTGCACCCCGCTCAAGGTGCTGTTCGGTTGGACGTGGCCCATCCGCATCCGCAAGCTGGTGGGCCTGATGGCCTTCACGTACGCGGTGATCCATTTCTTCACCTACGCGGTGGCCGACCAGGGGCTCAAGCTGGGTCCCATCCTGGCGGACATCACCAAGCGGAAGTTCATCGCGGTGGGCTTCATCGCGCTGATGCTGCTGGTGCCCCTGGCCGCCACCTCCACGAACGCGGCGGTGCGGCGCATGGGCTTCCCCGCGTGGCAGCGGCTGCACCGGCTGGTCTACGTGGCGGCGTCGCTGGGAGTGATCCACTTCGTCTGGCGGGTGAAGAAGGACGCCACCGAGCCCTTCATCTACGGCGCGGTGCTCACGCTGCTGCTGGGAATCCGGGTGGTGGAGGCCGTGCGCAAGCGCCGCCGGGCCCGCCCGGCGCCGCGTCCGGCCTGAGCGCGGAGGCACGTCCCGAGGCCATCAATCTTGGCCACGAGCCGGGCCTGATGCTCTACTGCCGGGCCAGCACGCCGCACCGAGGGTGCAGGCGCGGCTACATCGAACATCAGGGTACCAGGAGAGGATCCATGGGTCTGGCTGAGAGGCGAGTCGCTGCTGCGTATCAGAAGGACAAGTTCCCCGCGTGGAAGCAGAAGCTCAACGAGCTCGCGGGCTACGAGCTCGCGTTCGAGGTGAACTGGGATGAGCTGGTGAAGGAGGGCTTCCTCGACTCCTACCCGAACACCATCGACTACAACTTCTTCATGCCGCTGGAGGCCGCCCTCAAGTCCATCACCGCCGATGACCTCGGCCGCGAGGCCCTGAAAGCGAAGATCAAGGGCATCCGGATCACCAGCGTCCGGGGCTGGTCCTCGCTCGAGGCAAAGGTCGAGGGCGATCGCCTGCTCCTCGACGCGGATCCCAGCTATCAACGCGACGACTCGGCCGTCACGGATTACGCCCAGCGGATCACCAGCACCCTGGAGAGCGCGCTCTGAGGGTGGAGCTCACTCCGGAGCGAGGAAGATCATGCACGGATTTGCGGTGGCCCGGAGGACTTCGCGGTCATGGCTCGGAGCAGCCCTTCTCCTGAGCCTGGGTGGGTGGGGCTGCGGAGGAGGGGATGACACCACCTCTCCGACGAACGTCCGGGTGACGGGCGGCGTGACGGCGGGAGAGACCCTCTCGGGCCGGCGGACCCTCGAGGCCACCGCCCAGGATGATTCCGGGAAGCTGAGCAAGGTGGAGTTCTATGTCTCCGGCGCGCTCGCCTGCACGGACGCCGAGGCCAAGAACTCCGGCGCGACCTTCTCGTGCTCCTGGGACTTCTCCACCAACGCTCCGGGAAGCCAGCAGCTCACCGCCAAGGCCTATGACGCCGCGGGCAACTCCTCCCTCTCCGCGCCTGTCGACTTCACCGTTTCCACGCCCAACCGCGCTCCCACCCTCAGCCAGGTGCTCGCCTCGCCCTCGGCCATCCATGAGGCCTCGAGCACCACCCTCACCGTCACCGCCAGCGACGCGGATGGGGATCCGCTCACCTACGCGTGGACGCAGGCCCCGGTCGTCCCGGCGGGGACCTGGGGCAGCGAGAGCGGAGTGATCCGCACGTGGACCGCGCCCTTCGTCTCGCACGACACGGTCTTCACCTTGAAGGTGACGGTCTCGGACGGAAAGGGCGGCACGGCCCAGCTCTCGGTGGACGTCCCGGTGGCGAACGTCGCCGCCCTCAACCGCGCTCCCACCGTGGACGCGACCATCTCCGCTCCCGCTCAGGTGATCGCCGGGGACACCGTCAACCTCTCCATCGGCGCCACGGACCAGGACGGGGATCCGCTCACCTATGCCTGGAAGACGAACCCCTCCGGCGAGGGCACCTTCATGGACGCCGCGGACGGCCTCTCGCAGTGGCGCTCTCCCGACATCGCCACGGCCACCCCCTACTCCTTCCAGGTCACCGTGTCCGATGGCACCAGCTCCGTGACGCGCTCGGTGGACGTGCGGGTCAACGTCCCCACGTATGCCCGGGACATCCAACCGCTGTGGACTCCTACGTGCACCGGCTGCCACAACGACAGCCCCAACACCTTCGGCAGCCTGTCGCTGGAGGCGGACAGCTCCTACGCCGCCCTGGTCAACAAGAACGGAGTGGGCGTCTGCAGCAGCCTCAAGCGCGTGCTGCCGGGCCAGCCCGAGGACTCCCTGTTGATTCAGAAGAGCTCCGGCGAGAGCTGCGGCGGAAGGATGCCGCAGACGGATCCGGAGTACTTCGACAAGAACCCTGGCGAGCTCACCCGGATCCGCTCATGGATCCTCGCGGGAGCTCTGAATAACTGAAGCCGGGCCTCTACCTGGGATGCGACGTCCACGGACGTGGCATCCCGGGAGGCTCCGGCTTCTCGGGCAGCGGGGAACCGCGGCTCAGGGGTTGCGCGGCAGGATGGTGTCCACCAGCGTCATCAGCTGCGCGCAGCTCACCGGCTTGCGCACGAAGGCGTTGATGCCGGCCTTCTGACCCTGGGTGCGGACCTCGGCGACGTTCGGGTCGCCCGTCATCATCAGGATGGGCGTGCGAGCGATGCGCGGGTTCGGGTTGGAGCGCACCTGCATGGCGAAGTCCGCGCCGCTCATGCCCTCCATGCGGAAGTCCGTGAGGACCAGATCCACCGCGCCCTGCTCGAGCACCTTCAGGGCTTCCTCGCCCGACTCGGCCTCGACGTACTCGAAGTTCCGAGCCATCAGGTAGATCTTCAGCAGCGTCCGGATGGAGCGGCTGTCGTCGATGAGGAGGACGCGCTGCGGCGTCCCAGTAGCGGCCTTCAACACAGGGCGAACCGACTCCACAACGGGTCGAGGAATGGAGATGGTTGCGACAGAGGCGAGCGTTCCAGCCATGACAGGATCCTTCCCTCGTTCAGGAAATCCCCCTGAACTGCACAACTGGAATAGTGCAGGAAAGCCCGTCGAATGTCAAAACGAAGTGAAGGCCGCGAAACAGGTAATTCGAGAGCGTTTGTAGGCCTGGGTAGGGCGGCTGTCTCCCCGTAGAGAGCTCCCGGTGAAATCAGAAGGTTAGGGGACCTGGAGGGAGAAGCCCTGACCGTCGATCGCGGGGAGGCCGAGGCCTGCCGCCAGGGACGGGGAGAGCTCGTTGGGCACGCGCCACGCCTGTCCCGTGGACTGGAGGACGATCACCGCGTAACGGCCGGAGGGCATCTTCGTCAGGGGAGCCGGGGCGCTCGGGTTGCGCGCGTCGAGCGCGAGCGGGCGCACGGCCACGGTCAGCTCGGACAGCGGGAGCACGGCGTCCGTGTTCGGGCGGCCATTGGAGTCATAGAGTCCGGGCGGCAGGGCATCCGGCACAATCCCCGCGGCGAGCACCACGAGATCCGGCGCGCCATCCATGGGGCCGCTGGCGTGCGCGTAGTCCACGCCCTCGGCGTCGAGCACGCCGTTGTTGTCCAGATCGTTCTCGTCGGTGATGCCGGAGCCGCCGTCGGCGAGCTTGCGCACCACCACGCGCGGCCAGAGGTCCGGCGCACCGTCCCCATTGGCGTCGTCCGGCACGCCGTCATGGTTCTCGTCCACGAAGCGCACGAGGAACATGGGAGTGCTCAGGTTCACGGCGCCCTGGACGATGGGGCGGGCGTGGAGCTTGAGCAGCTTGATGCCACCAGTGGGCTCGATCGTCGACGGGCCCGTCACCTCGAAGACAGGCCGGTCCGCCTTCACGGTGGCCATATCGGAGAAGCTCACGGTGACGCCCATGACGGGGATGGGGGTGCCGATCTCATCCACCCCCACTTCGATGATCCGTGGGGCGAGGGTGGCGAGGTCCACCGAGGCCCCGGCCACATCGCCCAGGTTGGGCTCGGCGGTGACGTTGTACCAGGGGATGAAGTCCGGGCCGTGGCAGGGCTTCACGCCGGTGTGGCACTGGTCCGTATCGATGAAGCCTCGCAGCAGGTAGCGGCCCGGGCGCACCAGGGGGAAGACGAAGGGCGCGGTGAACGGCCCCGTCGTGCTCGTGCCGAACTCCGAGCCGAACAGCTCTTCCTGGGTGACCACGGCGAAGGCCACGGGGTGGCCGGTGCCCTGCGGCGGGGGCGGGTGCTCGACGTCGTAGAGGAACACGACGGCGTTGCCGCGGGCGGGGCCCTGGACCACGACGCTGCCCTCGATGCGCGCGCTTTGGGTGTTCTGCTGGCGATCGCTGGTGGCCACCACGGGAGGCGGCTCGCAGCCCAACGCCAGGAGGGTGGAGAGCAGAAGGCCCGAGAAGGCCAGACGCTGGGAGCGGAAGGGACTCATGGGGTCACCGTCAGGGTCGCGTAGACGCGGCGCTCGATGCGGTTGCCAAAGGGGTGCTCGGAGTGGCTGGCGCCCAGGTTCGAGCCCACCACCGCCACCGTGAGCTTGTCCTTCACCACCTCGTAGCCCACGCGGGCGTTGAGCACGGTGTAGGCCGGCAGCGCGTTGGAGAGGAGCTGGATGCTGGTCGGGTCCGAGGCGGCGGGCTCACGCTCGATCCACGTGGTGCCCGAGGTGTAGGCCGCGTCCACGCCGAACTCCAGGTCCGCGCGGGTGCGGTACGTCAGGCCGCCAAAGAGCTTGACCTGCGGCGCCTGGCTGCACGGGCCGCACTGGTCCGCCGCCTCGTTGTCCGAGCCCACCTTCTGGAAGGCGCTGCTGAGCTTGATGCCCAGGCCGTCCACCGGGGACAACGAGACACCCACCTCCACACCGCGCGAGGTGTAGGTGGCCGACTCGTTCTGGAAGAAGGAGTTGCCCACCACGTAGGTGCCGGACTCCGGATCGAACGAGTCCCCCGCCGGCAGCCGCTGCACCGCGGACAGGCCGATCAGGTTCTTCACCGTGTTCTGATAGACGGCCACGTCCCAGTCGATGCCCAACCGGGGCGCCTCGCCGCGGTAGCCCAGCTCGTAGGCCACCATCCGCTCGGGCTTCAGCGTCTGGCTGCCCAGGGTGAGCGCGCTGGCGCCGGGCACGCCGGGGGCGGGGACGAGCAGGTGCGTGTAGCTCTCCAGGAAGGTGGGCTCGCGGAAGGCCGAGGCGGCGCTGGCGCGGAAGGCGTGTCCCTCGAAGGGGATGTAGATGGCGGACACGCGCGGCGAGTGCGCCAGGCCGGGCTTGCCCTCATCCAGCAGCGGGTGGCGATCCGCGCGGTAGGAGGCCACCAGGCGCAGCGGCTCCACGGGCCGCCACTCGTCCTGGACGAAGGCGGCCAGGTGGAGCTCCTGCTTCACCTCGCCCAGGTAGCTCCACCCCACGCGCTTGACGCGGGCCTCCGTGCCCACGTTGAGCAGGTGCTCACCGGCCAGCTCGAACACCTTGCTGAAGAGCCCCTCGCCGTTGAAGACGTTGGAGGTGACGTGGGTGACCAGCGAGCGCTGGCCGATGGGCTCGAACTGGGGCCCCGCATCCACGTCCACGTTGTTCCAGAAGGCCTTCAGCTTCACCGGCCCGAGGCTGGCATCCGCCTTCGCGTAGGCGGTGACTCCGTCCATGTAGAAGTTGCGCAGCGTCCCCAGCGGATAGAGCTCCGTGGAGAAGCGGTGCACTCCGGTGGACAGGCCCAGCTCCATGCCGGGCGAGAAGGTGTACTCGGTGGCCAGGTTGCCGCGGGCCCCGCGGTAGCCCACGTCCCCGCTGGGCGCGCGCCGCACCATGTCCGGCCGGTTCTCGGCGAAGTCCTCGCTCCACTTGTCTTCCTGCCCGTAGCCCACGGACAGGCGGTAGCGCATGGCGCTGGCGGCCCCGTAGCTGACGAAGTTGCCAGTCACCGTGTTGCCGCCGCCCACTCGGGCGGTGATCTGCCGCTGCCCGGTGCCCGGCGCGCGGGTGATGATGTTGACCACGCCGAGCATCGCGTTCGCGCCGTACAGCGCGCTGCCGGGGCCGCGAATCACCTCGATGCGGTCGATCTCCTCCAGGGAGATGGGGAGGCTGGACCAGAGCGTCATGCCCAGGAAGTCCTGGTACTCGCTACGGCCGTCCACCAGCACCAGCACCTTGTTGGCGATGCGCTGGTTGAAGCCACGAAGCGAGAAGTTGGCGCTGCCCACGCCCAGCTCCATCACGTCCGCGCCCGGCACCCGGCGCAGCAGCTCCACCAGGCTGGTGGCGCCTGAGAGGCGGATGTCCTCGGCGGTGATGACGGTGGTGGCGTTGGGCGCCTCGAGGGAGGACTGGGCGCGGCGGCTGGCCGTCACCACGCGCTCCTCGTAGGGCACCGCGCCTTCATCCACCAGGCCTGCGGCAGCGGCGGGCTGTGAGGTGGGTGTACCCCCCGGGGTGGGAACCGCCGAGGCGACAGGAGCGGGCGCGGCGGAGGCGGCGGGCAGGGACTCGGCGCGAGCGATGGCCTTCTCCAGCCGATCGACGAGGGCGGCCAGGGCCTGCGCATCCGGAGCCGGCATCTTGGACTGCTGAGCCGGGGCGTTGGTATCGGCGGGCTGGGCCCCCTGGGCCGCCTTCACCGTCACTTCCAGCTTCGCGATGGTGGCACGCACCGACTCCGCGTCCGGCGGGTTGGCGGCCAGGTAGCGCCGGTACCAGTCCAGCGCCTCCACGGATCGGCCCGCGTCCAGGTAGGCGTGGGCGATGTTGTAGAGGACGTTGGGGTGCGGCTTGATGGCGTAGGCCTCTTGCAGCTCTGAGATTCCCTGGTCGAACTGACCCTGGGAGATGAGGCTCATGCCGTTACGGAAGTGGCGGCGCGCTTCCAGACGCTCGTCGGCCAAGGCAGTCCCCGCGTACAGACAGAGCGCGAGGACGCCCGCTCGCTTGAAAACTCCGGGCATTTTCACTGGTAGGGATCGTCCTTGTAACCATTCGAGCCCGACGGCCTGGACGGCCTCGAGCCCGGCTTCTTCTTCAGCTTCTGGGTGAAGTGGATCTCCGGGCCTTCACCCTCGGGGGTGGCGGTGACGCTGGTGTAGCCATTGAGCTCGAAGGTCAGCTTCGCGCTCGCGCGGCCCGAGTCGCCCATGGGCACCTCCAGCTCCACCGGAGTCTGTCCCACGGCCTTGCCCGCATAGGTCACCCGTGCGCCGCTCGGGTCGCTGGTGATCACGAAGCGCACGCGCTGAGGCTCGGCCTCCGGGGCGGCTGGAGCGGCGGCGGGCGCCGGGATATCCGGGAGATCCTCCGGAGTGAGGTCGGAGTGGGCCTGGGGGGTGGCCGCTGAAGGCTCTTTCACGGGAGGCGTGGGAGCCGTGGGCTGCGGAGCGGCCGTGGCCGTGGGCTGCGGGGCGGGCGGGGGCAGCACCAGCGGAGGCTTGGGCGCGGGCGAGCGCAGGGCGAGCATCAGCACCACGCCCACGCCCACCAGCACCGCTCCGCCGAAGAGGGCCATGGGCAGCGAGTTGCGGCGCTTGCGCTCCTCTGGCTCCTCCACGGAGATGTCCAGCGACATGGTGGAGGCGCCCGAGGCGGAGACCGCCGAGGAGGGCGCGGGAATGGGGCCGGTGAGGGGGCCGGACATGGGCCCGCTGAGGGGGCCGCTGCCCGGGTTGGTGCCGAAGCTGCGCGGGCCCGAGTACACGCCGCTGATCCCCGCGGACGTCAGGGCGCGGCGCGTGCTCTCAATCACCGCGTCCATGGAGTCGAAGCGCTCGGCGGGGCGCTTCGCCAGGCACTTCATCACCAGCGCCTCCACCTCGGGAGGGATGTTGTGGTTGGGCCACACAGCGGCGAACGCCGGGGGCGGCTCGTTCATGTGCTTGACGATGATGTCGATGCCCTGCTCGGCATGGAACGGCGGGCGCCCCAGCAGCATCTGGTAGAGCACCACGCCCAGCGAGTACACGTCGCTGCGCGGATCCGAGATGTTGCGCGCCTGCTCGGGCGCCATGTACTGCGGCGAGCCGAGGATGACGCCCGCCTGCGTCAGCGACACATCCTGGGGAATCTGCGCGTCGGGCATGAAGGACTTCACCAACCCGAAGTCCAGCACCTTCACCACGTCATGATCCGTCTCCTGGTTGAGGATCATCACGTTGGCGGGCTTCAAGTCCCGGTGGATGAGGCCAATCTTGTGCGCCTCGCGCAGCGAGCGGGCGATCTGCTGGGCGATGCTGAGCACGCGGGGCCACGGCAGCGGCCCGGTCTGCGTGAGGAGCTGGGAGAGCGTCTGCCCCTCCAGGTACTCCATGGCGATGTAGTAGATGCCGTCGTCCGTCTTCCCGTAGTCGATGACGGTGACGGTGTTGGGGTGGCGCAGCTTGGAGGTGACGCTGGCCTCGAGGAAGAAGCGCCGCTGGAAGCCCGGGTCCTTGTCCTGGCCATACTGGGGGTTGAGGACCTTCAGAGCGACGAGCCGGTCCAATGGCGCCTGGATGGCCTTGTACACACGGCCCATCCCGCCAGCGCCCAACGCCTCGAGAATCTTGAAGCGCTCGTTGAGGACCCGGCCCAGCAGGGGGTCCACCCCGGTGGGTGGCGCGCCCCCTGTCGAGGCGTCGCTTTCGATCATGTGCTTCCCCGCCGCCCCAGGCGGCCTGAATGCCAATCCTGGGGGTATGGTAGCACCGGAGCTTCAGCCGCCCAAGAGACCGAGGAGGGCGGGACGGGCGCCAAGCCCTGGAAATACGGCCTCGGGTGTGGCAAGGCCGCAGTGCGTCACCAGGGCCTCTGCCAGCACGGTGCGGATGTCCGTGAGTGAGGGCACGTCTCTCCCATCCAACAGGTAGGGTTCCGAGAGCCCCTTCCACGGGCCGTGCACCCGCCCGCCGCGCACCTTTCCTCCCAGCACGAGCACCGCGCCGCCGGTGCCGTGGTCCGTGCCGCGGTTGCCGTTCTCGTGGGCGGTGCGGCCGAACTCGGTGAAGACGACGACCAGGACCTCCTCGAGCCGAGGGCCCAAGTCCGTGGCGAAGGCAGCGAGGCTCTCGCCCAAGTCCTTCACGCGCTGGGCGAAGGGGCCTCTCTCGCGGCCCTGGAGGATATGGGTGTCCCAGCCGCTGGCCTCGGTGGCGGCGAGCTGGAGGCCCACGTCCGCGTGGATGAGGCGGGCCAGATCCTGCAGGCGGCGGCCCAGGGGCGAGCGGGGATAGGTGGCGCCGTGACTCGGGGGCTGATCAGCGAGGCGCTTGTCGGCCACGAGCGAGAGGGCCGAGGAGGTCTCCACGCCAGTGGTGCGCAGGGCCTCGTCCACGGCGGCGGCGTAGAGCGAGTCGAAGCTGACGGGGGCGGCGCGGCCGGGGGCGCCGAGGCGGAAGCCCTCCAGGGACTCCAGGGCGAGAGCGGGCGCGTCTCCGGCGAGGGCGCGCGGGAGGGTGGGTTGCAGGGCCACGGCCCGGAACGCGCTGGCGGAGGGCTGCTCGGGGAGCGAGGCGAGGGCCCGGTTGAGGTAGCCGTCGCGGGTGGACTTCAAGCCGGGAGTGCCGGACTCGACGAAGTCCTGCGCATCGAAGTGGCTGCGCACGGGCTGAGGCAGCCCCACGGCATGGACGGCGGCGAGCGCGCCATTGCTCCACCACGGCATGAGGGGAGCCAGTCCCGGGTGGAGGCCGAAGGTGTCATCCAGCCGGAGCGCCGCGTCCTCGCCCGAGCCGGGAGCACCGAGCGCGAGGTTGGGGCGCAGGCGGAAGTAGCCGGGATCCCCCACGGGAGGCACGAGCGACAGTCCATCCGCTCCGCCCCGCAGGAAGAGGGTGACGAGCACCTTGCGGCGGCCTGAGGGCAGGGCCTCGGCGGCGCGAGCGAGGAAGGGAGGCAGGATGGTCAGCCCCAGCAGGGACAGGCTGGCGGACTTCAGCAGGGAGCGGCGGGAGAGGGGCATCGCGGTCCTCACTGCTTCTGGAATTCGGGGGAGCCGAGGAGGAGGCCGACAGCGCGGCGGAGATCCACGGGGCGCACCTCGCCATCGGGCATGTGGCCCTCATCGCCCGGCTCCAGCGCGGCCAGGAGCGTGGTGCGAGTCTGGGGAGAGAGGGGCTCATACAGGAGCCGGAGCGCCAGCGCGTCCACCAGCGCGCCCGCGTCCGCCGGCCCGCTTCTGGGCGCGAGCGCCTTCACATCCACCTCGGTACCCCGCACGCGATCCGCGGCGAGGGCGAGGGCGAAGTTGAGCCGAGTCACCAGGGCGCCAGCGTTGACCCAGGGTGTGGCGTGCTCGGGAAAGCCGGTGGGAGCCGGGGCGCGGTAGAGCGGCTCGCCCATGCGCTCGACGGCTCGGGCCAGCGAGGGGCCGCCGTCCGTGGTGCCGCCCAGGGCGCGGATGCCGGAGGCCACCAACTCCAGCGGCGTCTTGGTCTTGGTATCCCGGGCCGTATCGGACCAGAACTCGGGAGAGGTGAAGAGCGCGGTGTAGACGGCGCGCAGATCTCCATCTGTGTCGAGGAACACCTGAGCCAGCCGATCCACCAGTGTGGCAGGGGGCTCGTCCGCGACGAACTTGCGCGCCAGCTTGGTGGCGATGAAGCGAGCGGTGGAGGGGTGGCGGGCCAGCATGTCGAGCACCTGATCTCCCTCGCGTTCGCCACCGCCCGCGGGGAGCTTGTGCCCCAGCACGAGCTTCTCGCCCGAGTCATGCGCGTCCGGGCGGAAGACGAAGGAGGGAGCAACGCGAGGACGGTTGAGTGACCAGCCGGTGAAGACGCGAGCCACCTCGTGTACATCCTCCTGGGTGTAGCCGCCGTCGACACCCAGCGTATGCAGCTCCATCAACTCGCGCGCATAGTTCTCATTGATGCCGCGAGCGTTCTGCCGGAAGGCCGGAGGAAGGCCCCCTCGGCGGCGCGGCTCGAAGCCATCCCGGACACTCGTCCAGTTATCCAGGTAGAAGAGCATGGCCGGGTGGCGCGCGGTGGCGCCGAGCAACTCCCGGAAGCGCCCGAAGACATGAGGGCGGATGGCGTCACGCTCGTAGGAGGTGACCATCCACCGCACGGGCCCCTTCTCCGCCGAGACGTTCAAGTGGTTGAACCAGAAATCCACGAGCACTTCCTCGAGCTGGCGTCGGCTCTCCACAGCCCGGATGAGCTTCTGGGCCATGAGATCCAACGCCACGCGGCGGGGCAAGGCGTCTTTGCCGAGCATGGCGGCCAGCTCGCGGCGGTCCTCCTCAGACTCCAGCGGCATGCCGAGTTCCTTGGCCTGCTCGCGGAGCGGCGGATAGCGGGCAATCAGCTCCTCGGTGCTGAGGTGGAGCGTGGGCAGCGGCTCGAGGCGCGCGGCCACGGCGTCATCCGGAATGGCCTCGGGGTGGAGCTGCAAGGCAATCCACCGGGCGACGCCCAGCTGGTGCACCTCCTCCCAGTCCCCGGGCGAAGGCCCGTAGGCCAGGCGCCTCAGCACGTGCAGCGCGCGCTGGTCCTCGCTCCACCCCGTGTCGGGCAGAGCCAGCGGAGGAATGTCCGCCGTGGAGGGAGTCGAGGTGGGCTTGGAGGTCGAGGCGCACCCCACGGCGAGGAGGGCCGCCACGCACCACAGCGCTGTCCGGTGAGAGCTCACGTCCATCACGCTGCCACGAACCCCGGGAGGGCAAAAAGGTTTCAACTCCTTCCTTTGCCAGACGGCGCACCCCACCACGAGTGCGCGCGGCTTTCCTAGCCCCCGAGGACCGGTGAGAGCCGGATGTAGCGCCGGCTCCGAAGCTGCTCGAGCATGAACGTGGCCACGTCGGCCCGGGAGATCCCCTCGGGCACTTCGGTCCACCCGACAGAGACCTGGTAGCTCTGGGTCGCGGGCTCATTCGTGAGCCGGGTAGGGCGGACGAGCACCCATTCCAAGGGGCTGCCGCGGATGAAGTCCAACTGCCGCTCCCAGGCCTGGATGGGATTCTTCTCGAGGAACGGCGAGAGCAGCTTGCCCAGGAGTCCTCGGCGGATCCAGCCCTCCTTCGGAGGCGGAGGCGCCAGGCAGATGAGCCGATAGACTCGATACTTCTGCATGGCGGCCATGATGTGCTCCGTCGCCTTGAGCAGCGCTTCGGTCCCTCGGCGGCCCGAGAACCCTAGCGCTGACACCACGGCTCTCTGGCCCAGCATGGCCGCGTCGACCGCGTCGGGATTCAAGACATCCCCCTCGACGATATGCAGCTTGGGGTGCCGGACCGGCAACGCCCTGGGATCGCGCACGAAGGCAGTCACGGTGTGGCCCTCCGCCAGGGCTTGCTCGACCAGGCAGCGTCCCGTGCGTCCCGACGCACCGAAGATGAGCAGCGGAATCGCGAGCTCTTCCTGCTTCTGCTCCTGCGTCCGTCCGTAGGTGACGGTGTTTCCGCGGGCAGTCACCGAGATGCTGAGCATGTCGTCAGGCTTGTCCATGGCGGGCCTCTTCGTTCAGGGGCGCTACGGCCGGACTTCCGCCGTCTTCGCCTGGGGAGGAACCAGCTCTTCAGGGACCTGGGGAGGCGAGGCCGGTGGAGAGGCTTCCACGGGCTTCGCCCCCGCCAACAACTCCGGCTGCACGAGCCGCACCCACAGGGAGGGGCTTGTCCCCACCAGCCGGGCGTCCTTCACCGAGAGGACCCGCTGGGCCTGGGCGCGGCGGTACGGCAGCGGAGGCATCGTGGGCTGCTGCGGGTCGAGGTTGGACATCACCACCTGCTCGTCAAGCACGATGCCCTCCGGCTTCACCGCCAGCGTCGAGGTGAACTCGATCTTGCGGTACAGCCCGCTGGGCAGCTTGAGCACCTGCTCCCGGCTCAGGGGAAACCACGCGGGGCCCAGGCAGCTCCCATCACTGTCACTCGCCACCGCTTCAGCGAAGAAGCGGCCCTGACGCAGCGGGAGGACCCGCGCCATCCGGCGGCAGACGGGAGGCGCTTCGTCCGTGCAGACCTCGCCTTCAGCGACCAGGACCGTGACATCCCCCGCCTGCTCCAGGCGCAGCCGGGACTGCCGAGGATAGGCACGCAAGCTCCCCAGCGCTCGGACGACGAAGCCTTGGGGAGTCCGCTCCACCAGCCCCACGGGGCCCAGCCCCTCTCCATTCGAGAACCTCCGCGTGACGACCCAGACGAGCCGCAAGTCGGCGCGCACCGTCTCCAGCACGAGATCCTCATCGGTCAGCCGGCTGGGAGGCGGCAGCGGCTTCGCCTCGGGGCCGGGCTCGCGGCACTCCTCCACCTGCGGCTCCTGCCAGACCACCGGCACGCCCGAGCAATCCACGCTGGGAGAGGGCGCCACCCCCTGCTGGCGATCGAAGCCATGGAGCAGCAGGGCGAACCAGTCATCCGGTGTCGGAACGACGCGCTCGGACATGGCGGCCGGCGCGACGCACATCCGTGGCAGGGGCTGCGAGGCGCAGGCCGTGAGCAGGGCGCACAGGCCCGTACTGAAGAGAAGGGAGTTGGGACGCATGAAGTTCTCGGCTTGGGACAGAGGAAATCCACTCAGGGTCCGCGCGCTCATACGGCCCCCGGAACGGTCAGCCGGTTTTGCCGGTTCGTGCCGAGCCAGGTGTCTCGCCCGAGCTTCGAAGGCCAACCGCTGGAGAGGGTGAAGGAGTGGGTGACGCTCTCGGAGAGGAACAGCTCGAAGGTGTACTCGAGCGGATCCCGGACGAAGAGAGAGACGATCTCGCGTGCCAGGGGGTACAGATCTCCATCCGTCATGAGCCGACGCCAGGCCCGGGGCGAGAGCGGTCCAATCTCCACCTGGAACCGTCCCATCCGGTCATACGCCCTGCCGCCCAGCAGCGTGTTGCGCCCGAGCAGGTTGTTGATGACGCCGAGCCGCATGCGCGCGTCGATGTCTACCCACCGCCCCACGAATTGCCGGACGGTGACCCGCGCTCCTTCCAGCTCCTCGGCCAGGACATCCTGCAGCGCCATCTCCAGCTTCTCGGCGGTGCGAATGCGGCTGACCAGCAGGCAGGCGATTCGCAGCAGCCGCCAGGGGGGCAGGATTCCCGGCCAGGATCGCTCGTAGGTGTCGAAGCCCGACAGCGCCAGGATGCGGCGAGACCATTGATCGGTGCAGCTCGCCGTCAGCTCTCGGGTCACGCGGTATCGGGACTCGATACGGTACAGCAACGACAGGAGCCGGTGATGGAACAGATCCAGGAACTCGCGCTGCACGGCCTCGTCTGGATCTTCCTGGGCCACCTCCTCGGCCAGATACAGCGGCAGCGGAGAGGCCGAGCCCGTGAGCCCGAGGAAGGTTGTCGACACCTCGAAGAGGGGGCGCCGGGAGTCTGGATCATCCGGCCGGGCAGGCACCTCCCGCAGCACCACCGCGCTCACGTCGCCGGATGAGAATCCCAGAGAGGGATCATGCCGGAAGCGGATGCGCTCCTCCGTCACGGGGCCCATCTCGCCGACGCGGGCCGCATCCGCGGTGAGCCGCTCCAGGAAGGCCACCAGGGGGAAGAACCCAGGCTGGTGGGGCGCGGAGCGGATGACCTCCGAGGCTTCTACAAGGTCAACTGCGAGCCGTTGCGCGGAAGCCACGAGTACTCCATCTGGGAAGGCTGGAGGCGGATGCCCAGCTCGTTGAAGGAATTGAGCGTCACGTTCGAGGCGAACAGCTCATCGAGGATGCAGCCGAAGAGGAACGCGTCCCCGGCCCCCAGGAAGCTCGTCTCATCAACCCCCACCGTGATGCGATTGCCGCGAAGGGGGCTGCCATCCAGGAAGCGCGTCCCGGGCTTCACCTCGACGGACCGGATGGCATTGATGCGCAGCCGCGTGGCGCGCGCAGCCAGATCATCCGTGAGCGCCTTGAAGTTGTAGAGCTCGAGCAGGCGGCGCAGCGAGTCCGCTCCCGCCAGGGTCTGCTGGTTGACGGCCAGGTGCGAGAGGAGCCGCCAGTGCAGCTCCGTGCCGAGCGGCGCACGCGCAGGCCGGCTGACCGGAGAGATGTTCTTGAAGCGTGCATTCGTCGGAGAGGTGATGGTGGGCAGGTGGACGTCCCCCACCTGGAGCCGCGTCGGAAGCGAGCGGTGCGTGCAGGTGAGCTCGACGGACAGCGTCTCGTCGGCGATGGAGGGCGTCACATCTCGTGGCGTCTCCAGCGAGAGGTAGGTGTCGATGCCATCATCAATGGGGGAGGCCGCTCTGCGCAGGCGGTAGAAGGCCGGCTCCACACTGTCCCCCATGGCGTGGGCGAACTCGAAGAAGGGGCGGTAGTTGCGGCGCTCGTTGAGCCCGGCCTGTAGGCCCGTGACCGAGTCCACCGAGAAGACCTCCATGTGCCGAGGCTCGACACCCTGGGCCCGCACGAGCTGGTCATGCGACAGCACGTTGTGGCGCAGCGGGTGCGCGGAGGCGGAGAACAGGTTGATGGCGGGCGCGCAGTAGAGGCGGAACATCTCCTGGCCGACGCGGGCCTCCAGCGGGGGAGGGCGCTCGAATTGGAAGGCCAGCTCGAACCGGTCGCTCGCGATGTGGCGCGCGGCATCCAGCCCGCGCACCTCGAAGAAGAGGAACTTCTCCGGCAGGGTGAAATACTCCTGGAGCTGCCGGTACCCCTCGGAGGACCGAGGCCAGGGCAGGAGACGGAAGTCGCGGTCGAACCCGAGGCTGTGAATGGCGCGGGGGCCGAGCTGGACGGACTCGCCATGGCCGTTGTTGACCTGGACTCCGCGGCAATAGCGCAGCAGCCACAGGAGCATGAGGGCGCTGGTGGCCAGCTCGGCGTGGATGAAGATCCGCAGACCGGCCGGGCGGAAGATCTCCGAGTAGATCTGCTCGTGCGCCTGGAAGAACAGCCGCAGCACCGGCGAGGTGACAGACGACTTGTCGAGCAGCGCCTCCTCCAGCGTCAGGGGCAGCAGCTCCACCTCCGAGGTCGTGCGAAACACGCACGAGGTGCCATCGAGCGGACGCGCGGCGATCTCCACACCCGCGGGGACGGTGGAGCGGCCGCGCAGGGCCCGCACCTGGGGAGTGAACTCGATGATGGTGGAGGCCGGGACGGGCCGCAGGTAGTGCGGCAGCAGGAGATCCGTCAGGACATGCACCATCTCGGGGATGTCATCATCCACGCGCTCGCGGATGCGCGCGGTCAGGAAGGCGAAGCCCTCGAGCAGCCGTTCGACGTCCGGATCCGCGCCGCGCTCGACCAGCATCCCCGCGACGCCGGGGTTGGCCAGGCCAAACGCTCGCCCCATCTCTCGCAGATAGGCCAACTCACTCAAGAAGTACTTGCTGAACATGAAATGCCCTCGGGCAGCGGACTCACCACAGCTCGATCTGGTTGCTTCTCCCCAGCCGCGTGAAGAAGCGGATGGGCCGACGTGAGCCCCGCTGCACCAGGTGCGCGGAGACCTCGAACTTGAGGCTGGTGGGATCCAGCTCGTCGGGGACGTGGAGGACGGAGACGTTCTTCAGGCGAGGCTCGTACTCCTGGATGGCCTGCCTCAGCGACTGCTGCATCCGATCAATGGCGGACGGGAAGGTATGGATGATGTCGTTGAAGTCCATGATCCCAAACCCCGGAGCCGCCACGGACTCCCCCTTGCGGGTGTTGAACAGCACGCGGAGGTGCGCCGTCACCTCCTCGACGGGATCTCCCCGCCGCGAGGTGTGCACGTCGCCACTCTTGAGACGGGAAAAGAGCCCGCGGTTCGTCGTCATGTTTCGCCGTGCAGGGAGAACTCCAGGGGGGCACCCGCTGTCGGGGTACGGGTGCCCCCCCGAAGCGAGCGCGCTACCGCTGCGCGCTCCAGGAATCCTCGTGCGTCACGCCACCGTTGGTGTACGTCCACCCGATGGTGTGGAACACGAAGGTGAGCTCCTCGAGGGCCGGATCCTTGGAGGTGGCCGGGACGATGGTGTCCGGCACCACCTGCTTGATGGTGTTGATGCGGCCCTGCTTGAAGTTCACCGTGTAGAACTGCTCCGTGGTGCCGTCACCGGTCGGGTTGGGGCGGAAGAACTTGAAGCTCGCCTCGATGACCTGGTTCTCGCACAGCGCCTTCATCAGCAGCGGCGTGGACTTGTCGATGCGCTTGCGGATGAGCAGCGGCTGATACTGGCGCCGGCCCGTCGCGAGACCGGAACCCGCCTCGCGCGCGGTGATGACGCCCTGCTCGTAGTAGACGCACTCGATGGAGCCGTCGCGGCCCAGGCTGACCTGGGTGCTCTCGCCCTTGATGTCCGTCCCGTTTGCCTTCAGGTAGAGGTGTACTGTTTCGGCCATTGCTGCCTCGATTGGACTGCGGGGTGTGGGGTGAACCGGGCCCGTTGCCAGGCCCGGCGTTGAGGAGGACTTCACCGGTTGCCGCATGCCCTGGCAGCCAGTCCTCTCCCGCTCCGGGTGGAGCGAGGGTCACTGCTTGTCGAGCTTGCCGACGAGCGACAGGGTGAAGGAGGCACCCATGTACTTGAAGTGGGGGCGGACCTGGACGCTGCACCGGTACCAGCCGGGCTGGCCCTCCACGTCCTCGACCGTCACACGCGCGCTGCGCAGCGGCCGGCGCGAGCGCACCGCGGGCGCCGGATCATCCATGTCCGCCACGTACTGGCTCAGCCAGGTGTTCAGCTCGCGCTCGAGATCCGTGCGCTCCTTCCAGCTGCCGATCTGCTCGCGCTGGAGCACTTTGATGTAGTGCGCCAGACGGGTCATGATGAACATGTAGGGCAGCTGGGTGCCGAGCCGGTAGTTGGTCTCCGCCGCCTTGCCCTCGGGCGTGCCGCCGAAGATCTTCGGACGCTGCGCCGAGTTGGCCGAGAAGAAGGCGGCGTTGTCGGCGGACTTGCGGAACACCAGCCCGATGAAGCCCTCCTCGCTCAGCTCGTACTCGCGCCGCTCGGTGAGGAGCACCTCGGTGGGGATCTTCGTCTGGATCTCCCCCATGGCCTCGTAGTTGTGCAGCGGCAGGTTCTCCACCGCGCCGCCGGACTGGGGGCCGATGATGTTGGGCGCCCAGCGGAACTTGGCGAACGAGGCGGCCACGCGGGTGGCCAGCGCCGTGGAGGCATTGCCCCACAGGTACCGGTCGTGGTGGCCGACGAGCTCCTCGGTGAAGTTGAAGGCCTTCACCGGCACCGTCCCCTCGCCGTAGGGCAGGCGCAGCAGGAAGCGCGGCAGGCACAGGCCCACGTAGCGAGAGTCCTCGCTGTCGCGGAACGACTGCCAGCGCGCGTACTGCGGCCCCTCGAACATGGACTTGAGGTCCTTGAGGTTGGGCAGGTTGAGGAAGCTCTTCTCGCCGAAGAACTCGGGCCCGATGTTGGAGAGGAACGGCGCGTGCGCCATGGCCGCCACGGAGGCGCACTTGGTCAGCAGCTGCATGTCCTGCGGGCCCGGCCCGAAGTCATAGTCGCCGCAGAGCAGCCCGTAGGGCTTGCCGCCGAACACGCCGTACTCGTTCGAGTAGACGAGCTTGTACAGCCCGGACTTCACCGTCTCCGGCGCATCCTCGAAGTCCTTGAGCAGATCCTCCTTGGAGACGTTGAGCATCTCCACCTTGATGTTCTCGCGGAAGTCCACCTTGTCGATGAGGAACTTCAGCCCGCGCCACCGCGACTCCATGGACTGGAAGGTGGGGTGGTGGAGGATCTCGTTGACCTGGGCGCTCAGCCGCCGGTCGACCTCCGCGATCATGGCATCCACGAGCGCCTGATCGATGCGCTCCTGGGAGCGGTTGGGCGCCAGCATCTCGGCGATGAAGGCCTGCACGCCGTGCTTGGCGACGTCATACCCCTCGTCACGAGGCTTGAGCTTGGCCTCGGCGAGGATGGTGTCGAGCAGCGAGCCGTTGCTGTCCACCACGGCTCCGGAGTCATTCTTGAGGAGATTCTTGTCGGTATTCATGGGAGGTGTCCTCTCGTGGGTTACTGCTTCGGCTCGTTCTTCTCGTCAGGCTTCAGGCCCAGCTCGCGCATCAGCGTCTGGCGGCTGTCCGCGTCGTTGAGCAGATCCTGGAGCCGGCGGCGGAAGGCGGGGATGTTGCCCAGCGGGCCCTTGAGGGCATGCAGCGCGGAGCGGAGCTTGAGCAGCTTCTCGAGCTCCGGCACCTGGTGGACGATGCTCTCGGGGGCGAAGTCCGACAGGTTGCGGAACTCCAGCGTCACGGGCAGCGTCGCGCCGGCCTCCTGGGACAGCTTGTCCGGCACGGACAGCGTCACCTGCAGGTTCTGCTGCGCCATCACGTCGTTGAAGTTGTCCTTGTCGACGTTGATGGGGGCGCGCTCCTCGAGGGGCCGGTCGTCCGGCTTCCCTGTGAAATCCCCCAGCATGAGGATCTTGAGCGGCAGCTCGACCTGCTCCTGCGTATTGCCTGTCGCAGGTTGGTAGACGATGTTGACGCGCTCGGTAGGGGCGACGGAGGTTTCCTTGCTCATCTGCGACCGATCCTTTGGGTTTGTGTACGGGTTGGGTGCTGACTACGGGACGACAGGTTGAAGAAAGACAGACGGGTGGCACCACCGGCGCTCGGCGTATGGAAAAGACAGAGGCTGGCAGCGCGCGAGGCGGTGCTTCAGGGAGAGGACTTGGCGGTGGTGATGGGAGGCGGGCAGTCCCGGTCCTCCTGGGCAATGCCAGCGGGAGGGATCAGCCGGGGATCCCGGAAGATTTGAAACAGCTTGGAGGAAGGATTCGCCGCGCTGCCGAAGAAGGGATTGGCGAGCCGCTCCGGGCGTATGTCAATGGAGACCTGGGCATTGTTCAGGTCAGGGATCTCCCAGATCGCGGTGAAGGAGCGCCCATCGG
Source organism: Hyalangium sp. (assembly GCF_045802625.1). Taxonomy (NCBI): domain Bacteria; kingdom Pseudomonadati; phylum Myxococcota; class Myxococcia; order Myxococcales; family Archangiaceae; genus Hyalangium; species Hyalangium sp. Next base: position 34,458 of record NZ_JBJMQP010000158.1, read on the forward strand.
GGCTGGGCTCGATCTTCTTGGCGCGCTCGAGGAGCCGGAAGAACCCCCACTCGCCAGGCGCATCGAGGTCGGCGGTGTTGCCCGCGGTGCTCACCACCCGCAGGTGCGCGCCGAGAGCGCCAGCCGGCCCGGGCCAGCTCATCGATCTCCACCGGTCGTCCGGTCCATTGCGATAGAGCTCCTCCGAGCCATCCACGGTCAGCGTGATCGACGCGATGTCCGAGGGAGAAGCGTCCGCGAAGCCTCCCGGACGGATTCGTACCGTGAAGCGCACGAGTGGATCCGCGGTGTCACCGGGGAACAGCGTTGTGGCCAGGGCATTGACGCGCTCCAGATAGGTGAGCAGCTCGCCCTTGTATAGACCCGAGCCAGAGGACGGCTTCACGGCGAACTCCCACCGCCTGCCATCGGGCAGGATTTCGCCCGCGAGCTGGGCTTGTACGAACATCTTCACGGCGCCGGTGGAGGGGTGAAGGAATTGAGTGAGCTCGGGCAGAGGAGCATCCTGCAGCGAGTCCTTGTTGAAGGGATACCGCTGAGCCATCAACGACTTGAACTGGTGGTAGATATCCGTGCACCACTTCTGGCTCTTCTCCTGGAGAACCTTCCGGGAGACGACGCCTTTGACCTCCTTGAGCGGTGGGAGGAGGATCTGCTCGAAGATGGTGTGATCCCCTTCCTGGCTCTTGATGATCAACTCCACATTGTTCCGTTCTACCGCGATCTTCTCCAGGAACGAGGACTCCTCACCAGGCTTGTCCCGCATCGCCAGGAGCATCTGTTTCACGCGCTGGAGGTGCTCATGGTACATGTCGAGCTGCGTGAAAGTTTCTTGGCCGTCATCGGACTTCAGGAGCGTGGTGCTGAACGAGAGCAGCGATTTGAAATGCCTCTCCACATCGAGTGGAGCCAGCTCGGGATCGCCGACGGATGAAGGGCGATCGATGAGCGCGTGGCTCTGAGACGCTGGCTCAGGGGGCTTCTGACCGAGGGCCCGATCGACAAAGTTGGTGATGGCATTACCAACGGCGTTCTTGGGTGGCTCCAGATGAACGTTGTATGCGAGGGTGCGAAAGAGCCTGCCGATGGGGGGTGGCTTGCCGCGTGTGAGGCTATCCAGGAGCAGCTCTGTCTGATTCATATCCTTGGGCTCTTCCACGCTGACTGAGTAGAGGAAGTCCGTCCATTCCTGGATGTACTGCTGGTAATAGGCTGTGCGCAGCGCCGCGCGGTTCGTCTCCTGGTTCTCCTCGGCATCCCGGTTGAGCACCCAGGCTTCTGAGTTCCCGAAGGCATCGTCCATCTGCTTGCGAACAGAATCCTCCCACGCCACTCGGGTGAAGGCCCCGCGCACCTGCTTCGTGGCGTGCATGAGGGGGACTGCGCCGACGGAGTCGCCCAGGGACACGTTGGCAAACCTCCTGGAGGCCTGATCGACGATGCGATCCATCTCCAGGGTTGCCAGCGGGACCCGGTTCAGCGCCCGGCGTGCATCCCGGGTGAGCTGCTCATTGAGGGGAAAGGCCATGTGCTCGCGATCCCTCGCCAGCATGGCGATATAGGTTTTCGCATGGTCGGAGATGGTCTGCTCCACGTTCGCTTTGCTGTCACGGCCGCCAATGTCTTCCCAGTGCTTGATTATCTGCTTGACGAGCCACTTCTGCTGCTCCTTGTCGAGTTCGGGCACTCGAGAGGCAGGCGGGTAGGTGATCAGAAGGTACATCTTGAGATCGTCGAAGTGCTTACCGTAGGACTCGTTGCTGGGCTTCCACTCCAGCTGATCCTGATTTTGGGAGAACAGCTCCAGGCTCTGTTTGATGCGATCATATTGATGGCCGAGGAGCAGCGCCTTGAGCTGGCTGTTGTAGAAGCTCTGTGCGAGCGGGAACAGCACAGCTCCCTTGTACAACCCCATGCGCAGCCACAGCGGCGCACTCCCGTCCTGGTATTGAGTCAGCTCATCCAACTGGTGCTGTAGCGCGCCCAGCTCTCGGAAGCGGGTGATGTCCTCCTTGTTCGTCGGCTGCACGGAGACGATGGCCTCGCGGACCTTTTGGAGCATCTCCCGGTTCTCGAAGAAGGAGAGGGTGGGCAGCACCAGCAGTGCCAGGGCGATGGCCAGACAGGCTCCGGCCATGGTGTAGCGGCGCTTGCGCTGGCGGATCTCCTCCATGGAGCTGCGGACCGCGAGCTTCTGGTCCTGGAACATGACCTTGTTGAACACGTCCCAGATGAAGAAGCTGCGGCCCTCTGTCACGGCTTCCGCCGAGGGACGAGCAGGGGAGAGCAGCGCGTCGCCAGGCGTGGTCTGCTGGCGTTGCTCGAGGGGGCGCACCTCCTGCGTGCCGCTGGAGAAGTAGACGCCGCGCATCACCGGCGTGTCCTGGAAGACGTTCTCCAGGAAGAGCGGCTGGATGAACTCCGAGAGGTTCTTGCGGATCGAGTCGAAGCGCTGGGGGAACTGGTAGATGCGCTCGCGTGTCTCCAGCCGGCGCTCTTGACCGAGCCGGCGGACGGACCGCTGCTCCAGGATGCCCGTCATCTCATCGAAGCGCTTGAGCAACAGCTCGGTCGGCGCTTCAGGCTGGGTGGCCATCGGGACAGTGAAGCCCCAGATCTGTCCTCGCTCGGAGCGGGGCAGGTCGGAGAACATCTCCACGAACCCGGTGAGCAGATCACACTTGGTGATCATCACGTAGATGGGCACCACGATGCGCAGCCGGGAGGTGAGCTCGTCGATGCGCTCGCGAATGCGCTGGCCCAGCTCGCCCGCGGCCTGCGGATCTGTCCCCATCAGCTCGTTCACGCTCACCGCGACGATGAGCCCATTGAGGGGGCGCTGAGGCCGGTGTCTGCCCAGGGTGTCCAGGAAGGAGATCCACTCCTCCCGATCCTCCTCGCCCGAGACATAGCGGCCCGCCGCGTCCAGGAAGACAGCCTCGTTGGTCAGCCACCAGTCGCAGTGGCGTGTCTGGCCGACGCTGCGCCCTCCCCCGCCGCCCCTGTTGGAGAGATAGGGGAACTTCAACCCCGAGTTGCGCAGGGCGGTGCTCTTGCCGGACTCCGGCGGGCCAATGACGAGATACCAGGGCAGGACCGAGAGCGCATCGCGCCCGCCGCGTGACAGCTTGGAGGTCTTCAGCGCCGCTGCTGCCCGAGCAAACTCGGTCTGCATGGCTTGGAGCTCTGGGGAGAACTCGGTACGGGCCGCCTTGGCTGGCTCTGGGGTGGAGGGCGTCGGCGGCTTCTCGGAGGCCTGCTCTCGCTTCTTCTTGGCACGTGCGAGCAAGCGGCGCACCAGCGTGACCAGCAGGACGAAGAACACCGTCACGCCCGTGGCGATCAGGGCCGCCTTGTCGGATACCTGGGAGTAATGGTTTCCTCCCCAGACGAGGCCCAGCACGAGTACGGCAATGGCGTAGAGCAGCATCACTGGGCCTCCTTCGAGACTTTCGAGACTTCGCTCATGTGTTTTTCAATGGCATTCACCGTCTCGAGGGCCGTGAGATTCAAGGAGTAGTAGAGGCCACCGTAGAAGATGAACGCCGCCGCCACCGCGACCAGGGCTGCCGACGTCAGAGAGAGCCGGCGCTTGGCCAGGGTGAGGTTCTCCACCGGGCGCTCGCCGTGAGGCGAGAGCACGTCGAAGTCGAAGGGCTGAGCCCGCTCCAGGTCCTTCTGGACGGTGTCGATGAGGCTCAACAACTCCAGCTCGCCCCCGCGGATGCGGTAGCGGCCCTGGAAGCCAAACAAGAGGCAGAGGTAATAGACTCGCAGCACCTCCGAGCGATGGGGATCCTTGCGGATGGCGTTGATACGGTTGAAGAAGCTGTCGCCGGCGACGGTCTCGTTGAAGTAGTGGAGCTGCAGCAGGTTGCTCATCCAGAACTGCCGATACGGCTCGGGCCTGGCAAGGACGAGCTCGTCGATGAGCGCCACCAGCGCGTAGCTCATGTCCTGAGCGTCCTGGCTGCTGAACCCCAGGACGGCCGCGCGCCGGAGCACCTCATCGATGACGCCGCGGAGGCGATGATTCAACACCTCGGGGGGAGGGACGTCGGCCGACTCCGCCTGGCGCAGGCGGACGAGGGCGTCAAAGCAGTCTTTCGTGGCTTCGTTGACTCGATCCATGACATTTCCAGAATGCTGGGTGCGCTGGCTTCTCAGCGGCCCACAGCGGGCACGGCGAGCAGCTCGATGGAGGTGTTGGCGGCGTTGAAGTGGTGCGGGAGATAGAGGGCGACGGCGTGCTCGCGCAGCACCGTCCTCCAGCCTCCATCCTGAACCGGCAGCGAGAAGTAGGAGGCGCCTGGGCGGACGGGGACCTCGGGAGGAGGCCTGTACGTGACCTGAAGCGGAACGCCGGGAGAGGTGGCTTGGATGAGGCCCTGGATCTCCGACCAGCTCCCCAGCTTGGAGAGCTTGGGGAGTTGCTCGGTGACGACCTGCTCCGGCAGCTCGCTGCGGACCATGAGCAGGAATTGCCCACAGCGCTCGAGCCTCTCGTCCTCGAGCTTCGCCCGATAGAAGCCGTCAGTTCCCAGCTCCAGCGGTACGGTGAGGCACTGCTCCAGCGCCACCGAGCGCATGAGCTGGAGCAGCCGCCGGAACAGCTCCTCGAAGGTGGCGCGGAGGTTGGTGAACTGGAAGGGCGGCATCGAGGCCGGGTCCGCCTCCGCGGAGAAGGTACAGAGCTGCCCCCCGAGCCGGCTCAGCATCAGATACAGCTCGTGCGGCCGCATGTTGCCCGCGTCGATGACATGAGAGAGGAAAGGGATGATGCCATTGAGGGCGTGCAGCTCCAGGAACAGCGTGACATCCGAGGCAGTGAACTCGAGCGCGGAGGCATCCCGGTGCCGTCGCCGCGAGGAGAGCTGCCGCTGCTTGGCGACCAGCAGCCGCAGCAGGGAGCGCAGCTCGGCCATGATGAACGGCGAGGCGCTGATGCGCAGGCAGGGAGGGATGTAGTTGTCGACGAGCACCAGGCTCCCCGACTTGTCCCGCGTGAGCTCGGCGATCTTGATCGAGTCGAAGTCGTCCCGAGGCTCATCGCCAAACAAGAGCTTCACGTTGCGCTGGGCGAAAGAGATCTGCACGACAGAGGTGGCGGCGTGGAGATCGCCCACCGGGCGGTTCCGGGGCGTGAAGCGAGGGTTGGCTCCCAGCTTGCCGGCGGCGCCGTAGCTCTCGACGTCGCTGCGCTCCTTGGGAATGCCCAGGTAGACCTCGAGGAACTGCTGGGTTGGGCGGAAGTGTCCCTCCACGGGCCTGGCCGCGGGTGATTCCTCGTGCCCCGCCTCGAAGACCACGGGCAACCCGTCAGGCAGGACGCCAGAGAACTCCAGGAGGGTGACCTGTCCCGCGCGCAGCGACTCCATGTCGAACTGCATGGAGCCCACCCCCCAGGGGTAGAGGCACACCGAGCCCAGACGGGTCTCCACCAGCGTCTCGTGATACAGATCCAACTGCTGCAAGTGGTGGGGACTCATGAACATCCCCTCCGACCAGATGATGCGCTGCGGGGCCTTCATTGCGTTCTCCTCGAAGGGCGCAGGAAGTCGATCTGATAGCCCTGGAGCTTGAAGCGAAGCTGGGTGTCATCGGAACCGGGCGAGGCGCTGCGCCCTCCGGCCGGCTGCTCAACGCACTGGCTGGAAGGAACGGGCGGGAGCTTGGCGACGGCGAGCCACGCATAACCCAGGGGTTGGCGGAAGAGCCCTAGCGCCGCGACGAACTGGGCCTTGGGATCCCGCTGCACCCAGTGCCCTGCCTCATGGCCTGGGGCTACGACGAACTCCGCTGACAGCAGATAGTCTTCTCCCAGGATGAGTTTGGGGTCGGTCCAGAGCTTCTGAAAGCTTGCTCGCTCCAGCTTGACGCTGTCTTTGACCTGGAGGAACTGGACCACCGTGGGGAGGGGGCGGCCGAGAGCGTCTTGATTGACGTCTTTCGACGCGACCACTCGGGCGAAGAAGGGAGGAGGAGTGTCACAGGCGGACGCCTTGCCTGTGGCGCACCCGGGAAGAGCCAGCAGCGCGCAGCCGGCTGCGACGCTCCCGAGAGCCCTCGCTCCGTGAGGAAGTTTCCACGCGTGATTCTGGTGAAGATTCGACATGCCCCCGCTCATGATTTCGATAGAAGGATGAGATGGCTCGACTCAGAAGCTGACACTCTGGAGCGCTGAAATCGCTCCGCGAGCAATTCGTGGAGAGGGTGTATAGACGACTCGTGAGCAATCGTGAGTACCACTGCGGTGGTACACCGTTTCGCTCAGCCGTCCTGTACTACTGCCACGGATCAGGAATGGGTCGAGCCCTCTGATCTTTCACCCACCCGGGCGCGCACGCCGAGGGCCGTATGAGTCATTGCAAGCTTGGAAGGCGAGCGTGCGGAGTCGCGCTCATTCTCGCTTCGTCTGTCAGCCTGGCACAGGGGGACGCACGGCTTGGCAGCTTCGAGCTGGAGCGGATGGACTTGAATCCTGGGGCCGCGGGGTCGCTCCTCATTGGAACGGGGGAGCTGTTGCCCCCAGGAGACTTCCGGTTCTCCTCTGTGGCGCATTACCAGCACAACCCATTCGTGTTCTCTCGAGACGGGAAGGTTTACCCCATCGTGGGAAGCCGCGCGACCCTGCACCTCGCCGCGGCCTACGCTCCGTTCTCGTGGCTGGAGCTGGGGGTGCAGCTCCCCGTCATGGTGCTGCAGACAGGGACGGATCTGAGTGAGGAAGGCATCGCCAAGCCCGCCTCCTTCGGTCTGTCCACGCCGATGGCGAGCGCGAGGGTAGGGCTGATCTCCCAGCAAGCAGGCGCCTGGGGGGATCTGGCGGTCGAGATGGACGTAGGGGCTCCCATGGGGAACGCCGCGGGGTTCGCTCGGGATGCGGGGCTCCGCTATGCGTCGCGGGTGATGATGGGACGGCGGTTCGGGTGGTTCCGGGCGGCATTGGATACGCGGCTCATGGTACGGCCTGTGATCCGCCCGATTACGGATCGCGATCTGGCTCGGGATGCGTTTGGCAACGAGGCTCAGGCTGGGCTCGCGTTGGCGATGGTGGGGCGGCGCATGCGGTGGGAGCTGGATCTGCGCGGCACCGTCCCTCTGGTAAAGCAGTCGAGCTCGGTGGAGTTGCTCGCTGGGCCTCGGTTCCTGGTGAACCCGTCCATGGAGCTGTTCGCGCTTGCGGGAGTGGGGAGCGGCTCGGCGCCGGGGACCCCGTTGTTTCGAGTGCTGCTCGGGATGGCGTTCGGCCGGGTGGTGCCGCCGCGATTGCCCGACGAGTCCTCGGTGACTTGCTCGCCGGAGCTCGAGCACACGGCGGACGAATGCCCAGACATGGACGAAGACGGCGACGGGGTGCCTAACGGCTTGGACCAGTGTGATGAGGAGGCTGGGACGCCGGAGCGGCAGGGGTGTCCGCGGACGGATAAAGACGGTGACGGCATCGAAGACAAGCTGGATCAATGCCCTGATGAAGTGGGGGTGGCAGCCTATCAGGGCTGTCCCATGCCTGATCAAGACAAGGATGGCGTCGAGGACGCACGAGATGCCTGTCCCTCGGAGCCGGGCCCGGAGATTTCCCGCGGGTGCCCACTGAAGGATCGGGACAAGGATGGGGTCGAGGATGACGTCGACCAGTGCCCGGACTTGGCGGGGCCCGCAGATCGCCAGGGCTGCCCGGAGTCGGACCAGGACCGGGACAATCTTCCCAATGTCGAGGATACGTGCGCCAAGGAGCCGGGGCCTTTGGACAATCACGGCTGTCCCGCGCACGCGGCGCCGCTCGTGTGGCTCACCCGGAAGAAGATCGAGCTGACGGACAAGGTCTACTTCCTCTCTGGACAGTCACGGCTCGAGGAGCGTTCCTTCCCGCTGCTGGACTGGGTGGCCAAGGTGATCATCGAGCACCCGGAGCTGCCTCTCGTCGTGGTGGGGGCGCATACCGACGATCGAGGGAATGCGCTCGACAACATGCGGATGTCACAGGCTCGGGCGGAAGCCGTCCGGCAGTACCTGATCCAGCACGGCGTCGAAGCGGGGCGGTTGGAGGCGCAGGGCTACGGCCAGACCCGGCCCATCGACGACAACACCACATCCATCGGTCGCGAGAACAACCGCCGCGTCGAGTTCGTCATCGTCGCTCGGCAGTGAGAGCGGATCGACCGGTCATTCAAGAGGAGAGTACTCAATGAGAAGCAGATGGCACACGATGTTGCTGGTGGCCTGCGTGCTCTGTGCGAGCACCGCCATGGCCGAGCCCGATACGTTTGGCCTGGGGACAGGGCGTGATGGCACGCTCACGGTAACGGAGCCTGGAACGGTCATCAACCGCTACGCGCGGGTGACAGGTCCGCTCGCTCCGGGTGACTCCGTGGTGCCCGCCTCTTCGACGGAGGGATTCGCTGCGGGCGACCTGGTGATGGTGCTGCAGACAGTTGGCATCCTCCCACAGCCCCGCCAGCGAGACGTCAACCTGATCACGTTGAGAGATGACAGAGTGGGGCAATGGGAATTGGCACGTATCGGAACCGTCGATGGGCAGAAGCTGACGCTCACTGCGCCGCTCCAGCATTCCTTTGCGGCCGCAGGGGCGCAGGTCATCCGAATCCCCGAATACACCGAGGTGAGGATCCTATCCGGAGCCAGTCTCGTTGCTATGTCTTGGGATGGGAGAGCAGGTGGTGTGCTGGCATTCCTGGCCCGCGGGACCATTCGCAATGAAGGAGCCATCGAGGCGAGCGGAGCTGGATTTCAGGGCGGCCGAGCAGTCCTGCCACCCCTGGACGCCGCTGGGTGCGTTGCTCTGCCTATGGAGGGACGGCCTGCTGCCGGCAGAGGAGAAGGCATCTTCGTCTCGGACCAGGAGCTGGTGGCGCCAGGCCTGGAGAGCGCGACCAATGGCGGTGGAGGCGGTATCTGCCCGGCGTCAGGAGGAGGGGGCGGTGGGAATGGCGCGGCAGGTGGACAGGGCGGGGACGCGCTGACCTATGGGAGTGCCGCAGGAGGGGAGGGAGGAGCAGGGTTGCTTTACTCCATGCTTGATCACCTCACGCTCGGGGGGGGCGGCGGTCAAGGTTACATGGTGGAGAGCTATTCCCAGGCGGGAGCCGGTGGCGGAGCCATTTTCATCCGTGGGTATCGCTTGCTTGGAGGCGGAACTGTCGCGGCTGACGGGGAGGCGGGGGGGCATGCAACTCAGGGTGGGGCGGGTGGTGGTGGTGCAGGAGGAAGTGTCTACGTTCGCATTGCTGATCTGTTGGAAGGCAATCTCATCTCCGCGCGGGGAGGAGGCGGCGGGAACGCGATTGCTGGGGGCTTGGCGTACGCTGGGCCTGGAGGCGGCGGTGGAGGCGGGCGTATTCTCTATCAAGCAGAGAGAGCCCCGTCCCTTGCGGGCATCGTTGAGGCGGGACTCGCAGGAGACTGGCATTTCGCCAGCGCAACGGCAGGTTTCAACAACCAGGCGCAGCCAACCCCAAGCCAGGCCTCCGCTTATCGTGGCACAGTGACCCAGTTGCTAGGTGGCTTTGGCCGGGAGGCGGAGAATGCAGCCGCAACATTTTCCGTCTCGATTACGGCTAACCCGCCCAACCCCACCAGCCAGCAGAGTGCCACGTTTTCTTTTGCTGTAACGGGAGGATCCCAAAACGCCAGCACCAAATGCACTCTGACCACGCCTGATGGCCAGACGAGCCCTGAGTCGATTTGTGCCAGTCCCGTGACGCTTTCCACTCCAGTCGAGGGCACCTATAAATTTGCGGTGACAGCCTATGATGGAAACAAAACGTCAAACACGAATTCCTACTCCTGGGTAGTGGATTTAACGCCGCCAGACACCAGTCTTACGAGTACCCCCCCCTCCAACCCCACCAATAAGCAGAGCGCCACGTTTATATTTACTGGGATAGGAGGAGCCGTCGGCTTTGATTGCGCTCTAACCACTCCGGACAATAATACGGCCGCTCAGTCAGATTGTACCAGTCCCGCGACTTATTCCACTCCAGCCGAGGGCACTTATGTCTTTCAGGTGAGAGCCAAGGATGCCGCGGGAAATGTGGATCCCACGCCGGTGGCCTATTCCTGGGTGGTGGATTTGACTCCGCCAGATACCAGCATTACGGGTGGCCAGCCCTCCAACCCCACACAGAGCCGGGATGCGAGTTTCACTTTCATTGGGACAGGAGGTGCCGCTGGCTTCGATTGCGCTCTGAGCTTTAACGGCAATCCCTCGACCTCTTACTCAGATTGTGTCAGCCCCAAGGTTTTCTCGAATCTGGCCGATGGCACCTATGTCTTCCAGGTGAGGGCCAAGGATGCAGCGGACAATAAGGACTCCACGCCAGATTCCTATGCGTGGGTGGTGGATAACTCTCCCCCTGTCTCCGTGATCGATAACAAGCCCTCCAACCCTTCGAATCTCATCGACTTTACGTTCCGCTTCTCGGGGGCAGGACTGGGGGGCAAGTACTGGTGCACGTTGGATGCAGGTGCCTCCTCTTCTTGTGACAGCGGAAGTCTGCTCCTCACAGGGTTGACGGAGGCGGTACACACCTTTTGCGTGCTCTCACAGGATGCTGCGGGCAACAAAGAAGCGGCTCAGGTTTGCTATTCGTGGGTGGTGGACCTGACTCCTCCGGACACGGTGCTCGGCTCGGCCAGGCCCAGCAATCCCACCAAAGACACCAGCGCCTCATTTACATTTTCGGGCGCTGGCCCGGGGGGCAAGTACTGGTGCAGCCTGGACGGTGGTGGGGAAGTTTCATGTGATGCTGGGAACATGCAGTACTCGGCTCTGAACGGAAACCCGACACAGCATACCTTCTGTGTGGCTGCGCAGGACGCAGCAGGCAACAAAGACCCAGTCCCTGCTTGCTACTCCTGGGTGGTGGACGTGGTTCCACCTGATACGCTGATTGGAGCGGCGAGCAAGCCTCCCAATCCCTCCAATTCGAGCAGTGCTATGTTCACCTTCACAGGAGCCGGACCTGAAGGCAAGTACTGGTGCAGCCTGGACAGTGGGCTTGAGGCCCCGTGTGATGAGGGCAGCAAGGCATATGCCGGGCTGACAGAGCAGTCACACACCTTCTGCGTCGCCGCGCAGGATGCGGCAGGCAACAAGGATGCCAGCCCGGCTTGTTACTCCTGGGCAGTGGACTTCACCCCACCCGATGCAGTGATTGATCCGGCGAGTAAGCCCCCAAACCCGACCAATCTGACCAGCGCGACGTTCAGCTTTTCAGGAGCGGGAACCTCGGGCCAGTACCGATGCAAGCTGGATAATGATCCAGAGGAGTCCTGCAACACCGGGAGCAAGAGATATACAGCATTGACTGAGGGGCAGCACACTTTTTGTGTGTACGCCATTGATTCCGCGGGCAACAATGATGCCAGTCCGGATTGCTATCCATGGGCAGTGGATCTGACGCCGCCGGATACATTGATCGATGAGACAAGTAAGCCGCGCAATCCCACCAACGTGGCCAATGTCACGTTCCGCTTTTCGGGAGCAGGACCAGGGGGAGGATACAAGTGCAAGCTGATTCCACGGGATACCAATTACACTCCTTGTGATTCAGGGAGCGTGACGTATACCGCTCTGGGGGAGGCAGTGTATACATTCTCTGTCTACGCGGTGGATGCCGCGGGGAACACGGATGAGCAGAACCCAGCCACGTACTCGTGGCAGGTGGACTTGACGGAGCCTGAGACGACGATCGATGAGGCCAGCAAGCCACCCAACCCCACCAACTCCACCAGCGCCACGTTCACGTTCAAGGGCGCAGGCCCCAATGGCAAATACCGGTGTCAGCTTGACCAAGGTACCTATCAGCCTTGTGATACTGGCGTTCAGAGTTATAGCGGGCTGGAAGAAGGCCCTCACACGTTCTCCGTGTACGCAGTGGATGCGGCGGGCAATGTAGACCAGAGCCCGGCGACCTATACCTGGGTGGTGGATCTGACTGCCCCAAACACAGTCATTGATCCCGCAAGCAAGCCGCCCGACCCAACCAAGGACAACAGTGCCCACTTTCGCTTCTCTGGCGCCGGAGTTGGAGGCAGGTACCGGTGCACGCTGGACAGTGGGACAGAAGAAGCGTGCGACTCAGGTGTCAAGGATTACCTCAACCTGATTGATGGGACGCATATTTTCTGTGTCACTGCGGTGGATGCGGCGACCAATAAGGATCCGACGCCAGACTGTCACAATTGGAGAGTGGACACGACGCCGCCAGACACGCAGATCGATGAGTCGAGCAAGCCGAATAGCCCCACGAAGGAAACAAGTGTTGCCTTCCGCTTCACGGGCAGTGCAGAGACTGTGGGGTTCTCGTGCCAGCTCGACACCAAGCTGGTGGTGGATTGCAGCGGGGGGACTTACAGCACGTCAAACCTGTCGGAAGGGCCACACAGCTTCTGCGTTTATGCTCGCGACTCGGTGGGCAACAATGATCCGAGTCCGGACTGTGACTCCTGGATAGTGGACGTGACGGCGCCGGATACCGTTATCGATGAGACGAGCGAGCCGCGAAACCCAAGCAACTCCCCCGACGCCACCTTCCGATTCTCAGGCGCTGGAGAAGGGGGGAAGTATTCGTGCAATCTCGACGGAACTGTGGTGTCATGTGATTCTGGTACCAAGTCTTATACCGGCTTGCGTGATGGAGAACATGTCTTCTCTGTCTACGCCGTGGATGCTGCAGGGAACCCGGATCCGACGCCAGCCAGCTATCAGTGGGTGGTGGATAGGACTGCGCCAGAGACCTCTATCGATAGAGCCGTCGAGGGAGATGGCACGCCGGCGAGGAATCCCACCAATGCCAAGAGCTTGACGTTCTACTTCTCAGGGGCCGGTGTGCGAGGCAAGTATTGGTGTAGGCTGGATCAGCACCCTGCCGAGTCTTGTGACTCGAGTAGCAAAGAGTACTTCGAGCAGGAACTGTCTGAAGGCACTCACACCTTCTCAGTCTATGCTCAGGATGAGGCAGGCAATGTTGATGTGATCCCCGCTGTGTATGTTTTCAAGATTGATCGCACCAAGCCCATCGTCATCGTGGACGATCCGCAGACTAATCCAATCACGAAGATCTGGCGCACCAATAAAACCTCGCCGCTGTTCACGGGCACGTCCGAGCCGCAGAGCAAGGTGTTTCTCTCTATTGATCCCCCGGCGCCGGAGGAGGCTACGGGGGCGGACGACCGAGGAATTTGGGCGCTAGAGACTGTGCGGATCTTGTCAGATGGACTGCACACAGTGAGTGCCAGGGCCATCGACAGTGCCGGCAACGAGGGAGATCCGTCGAACCTTGTTTCCTTTATTGTGGATACGGTTCCTCCAGAAACCAAAATCCTCAGCGGTCCGTCCGAGAACTTCAACTCTCGCTTGGTGAACTTCGAGTTCGATGCACCAGGCGAGCCACCAGAACTCGCCAAGACGACGACTTTCGAGTGCAAGCTCGTGGCTCATCGGCTTAATAAAGAGGTTGCTGGCAAATGCGCCAAAACCCAACTCTACAATCTTGCCGATGTGTTCTCGACTGACGATGTGAATGGAACCTACACGCTCGCGGTAGCCGCGAGAGACGAGGCGGGGAATCTGGACTCGACGCCTGCGACTCTGGAGTGGACTGTCAGTGTCAATCCGCCTGCTGCTCCTGAGATCGATGAGCCCGGCAACGGTGAGGTTGTCTATGATCTGTCGCCAATAGTTAAGGGAAAGACTGTCTCTAACGGTCTTGTGGAGATCACGATCGGAAATGTGAAGGCTGGGGTCGCCAGTGCGGACGAGCAGGGTGACTTCACCTTCAAGTTCCCAGCCCCACTGGAGGAGGGGGACTATCAGCTGATAGCCATGGTGACCGACTCAGCTCACAACCCGAGTCCCCTCTCGGAACCGCGCTCCTTCACCGTGGTTGCTCCTAAGGTGCCAGCCAAAGCTATCGGCGGCGGGCTGGGGTGTACCGCCTCCAGTCCGAGTCCGTGGCTCGCGGCGCTGGGGCTTCTCGCGGGCGTGGCCTTGAGTTCACGCAGGCGCCGCCATGCAGCTCGGTAAGTACCGCCTGATTCACAAGCTCGCCACCGGCGGCATGGCCGAGGTGTTCCTCGCCAAGGCCGCCGGCCCCATGGGCTTCGAGAAGATGCTCGTCGTCAAGCGCATCCTCCCGCACCTCGCCACCGAGGCCACCTTCGTGGAGATGTTCCTCACCGAGGCGCGCCTGGCCGCGCAGCTCAACCATACGAACATCGTTCAGATCTTCGATTTCGGTGAGGCCGAGGGCGCCTACTTCATCGCCATGGAATACATCGACGGGCCCAACCTGAGGGAGATCATCAAACGCTCCAGCGCCCTGGGCCTCGCGTTGCCGCTCGCGTTCTGTGCCCGCGTCGTCGCCGCCGCCTGTGAGGGCCTGGCCTTTGCCCACGGCTTCTGGGATCCCGTCTCCCGGCAGCCCATGAACATCATCCACCGTGACATCAGCCCCGATAACATCCTCTTGTCCCGGCAAGGGGCCGTGAAGGTGGTGGACTTCGGTATCGCCAAGGCCGCGGGCGTGAGCCCTCATACCCAGACAGGTGTTCTCAAGGGCAAGCTGGCGTACATGCCTCCCGAGCAGCTCCGCAATGAGCCGCTGGATCGGCGGGCGGATGTGTATGCGCTGGGCGTCGTCTTCTATGAGCTGCTCACTGGCCTCAAGCCCTTCATCGCCACCTCCGAGGCCGGCATGGTCCAGGCCGTCCTCTTCGAGCTGCAGGTGCCCGTCCTCCAGCGGCGGCCGGATGTGCCCGAAGCCCTCCAGCGCATCCTGGGACGCGCCCTCGCCAAGGAGCGCGAGCGCCGCTACCCGGACTGCGTCTCCTTCCAGGCGGACCTGGAGGAGTTCATCCTGTCCACCGCCAAGCCCATGGGGGCCGCTCAGCTCGCGCAGATCGTCTCCATGATGACGGCCGGGGTCGAGAACCCATCCCCCGCCGTCCAGACGCTCAGCTCGGCCCCAAGCAACCCCAGGCTCGTCCCGCCTGCGCCCCTGCTCGAGCCCACCGTGCCCAGCCCCGAGAGGACTCCTCTCGGTCTGGCGCTGGCGAAGGCTCCCAGGTTGCCCGAGAGCGGAGAGGCTCCGATCGGAGAGCTCACCTCGGCAGCGCGCCCCTCGAGGCTGGGGCTCCGCAATAGTGGCCTCTCCCCCCAGGGGGCTGAGGTCTCGGTCCAGCCCGCTCCAGAGCCTCCTCTCCCCAAACGCCTGGCTCCCGCCGAGAAGGAACTGGCTTGGGTCGCACGCGTAGGGGTCCTGCTGTTCCTGGCGGGTGGCGGGATCCTCATCGGGCGACAGGGGCACTCGCTGTGGCCAAGCTCGGAGCCGAGCGGGGACCCGAGCACGCCTCTCTCCGTGCACGGGCCTAAGGAGCGGGATGGGGGAGTGCTCCCCCTCGTGTCGCAGGTTGTACCGCCTCCCCCTGTTGGAAATGTCCACGAGCAGGGGGGCATGAAAGACCTTCGCCTGACCGACGATCTGGCGGACGCTGGAGTCTCGACGCCGCCAATATCGAAGCCCCCGCCCCCTCCGCCACCACCCGTTCCTCCTCCTTCGCACCGGGGAACCCTGGACCTACAGGTAGAGCCCGAGGCCTTGCTGTTCCTGGACGGATGGCAGATGGGACAGACTCCTGTGAAGCCCTTTCTACTCGATGCGGGGCCGCACACCTTGAAGCTCGTCGACCCCCAGAGCAAAAACGAGGTGCGCCGGCAGATCTCGATTGCCCCGGGGAAGACCACCCATGTCGAGGTCAACTTGCTGCGGGAGAAGTAGCTCCGAAGCTCGGCTTCAAGGATCGAACTTCGGGGTGCTGATGACGACGGAGAATCGATCCGGCTTCTCGGCCTTCTTCGTGAGCGTCCGCTTGTCCGGCGATGCCTGGTGGTACGGCTCGATTCGCACCCGGAGGCCGAACGCCCACCGGTTCTTCTCTGGCTCGGTGGCAGGCTGGCCGAACTTCATCAGGCTCGTCGACTCGCTCATTCGCACAATCTACCACGTCATACGTCCTGGAGGGAGATCCTACTCCTGGAGTCGTATGAGCGGCCTCGCCCCGCACCCGGTCAGCCTGTTCTCGCCTCAGGGGGCCGCCTCGCCGCGAGCTCTTCCTCCACCGCTCGCAGGAAGAGGTCGATCTCCAGCGGCTTGTGGAGGATGCGCACCCCAGGGGGCGGTACGACTCGCGGGTGGGCGGTGATCATCAATACCCGTGTCCCTTCCAGACAACCCGCCTTCGTTGCCTGCTCCACCATCCATCCCCCACTCTCGCCGGGCAGCATGTAGTCCGTGATGACCAGGTCGAAGCGCCGGGCCTCGAGCCGCGCGAGCCCTTCCTCCGCCGTGGCGAAGGCGCTCACCTCATAGCGCTCGGACTCCAACAGGGTGAGCAGTCCCTCCCGGATGTCCTCGTTGTCCTCCACGAGCAGGAGGCTCGCTCTCACGCTGTGGCTCACGGTGACTCTCCCAAGACGACGCTGCGGCGTACTGTCGTGCTTCGCTCGCGCTCCCGGAACCTCGGCGAATCCCGTAGGGGAGTGGACTGTTGACCAACGGTAAGTCCGCGGCTGCGTTGCGAGTCCCGGACCCTGCAAATGAGGCCTCGGTCACGGTACGGCCCGTGACAAGATGCGGGGGTGCCGCTCGCGTTGCTCACCTTGATGGTCGCGCCGCTGATGGCGACAGCGCCCGAAGCAGGAGCCCCGGCGGCAGGGTACGAGGAGATGCTCGTCGCCTGGGGGCTGGCGCAGCAGGGCCGCGAGGTGGAGCCCTCCCCCGAGGGCAAGCGGCTGGAGGCGGTGCTCGTCTCGGCCGAGGACGTGGTGGCCGAGAGCGACCCGTACCCCAACTTCCTCAACATCTTCCACATGCGGACTCGCGAGCAGATCATCCGCCGCGAGGTGCTGCTGGAACTCGGCGCACCGTACTCCGCCGAGCTCGCCGAGGAGACGGCTCGCAACCTGCGCAAGCTGGGCATCTTCTCGGTCGTGCGCGTCGTGCCCGTGAGAGGGGAGTCCCCCGACGGGGTGGCGCTGCTGGTGATCACCAAGGACCTGTGGTCGCTGCGGCTCAATCAGACCTGGGATGTGGTGGGCTCGTTCGTCCGCCAGCTGCAGCTGCAGGGCACGGAGAAGAACTTCCTGGGGCTGAACCAGCAGGTGGCGCTGGACTTCCTGCTGCGCCCGGACACCCTGAGCTTCGGGCAGACGTACATCAACCGGCGGGTCGCAGGCAGCCGCTGGTACCTGGGCGAGACGGCCTCCCTCCTCGTCGGGCGGGAGAGCGGCAAGGCCGAGGGCACTCGCGGCACGGTGGTGTTCCAGCGCCCGCTGTACTCGCTGTCCACGCTGTGGAGCGCCAACACCACGGCCTCGTGGGACGTGTCGACCACGCGGGTGTTTCGCGGCACCGAGGTGTGGCAGCTGCCGTACCCAGGCGGCGATCCGGTGCCGTACATCTATGAGACGCGCGAGGTGTCCGGCGGCACGAGCTACACGCGCTCCTATGGCGAGGCCTTCAAGAACAACGTGACGGGCGGGGTGACGGCCTACCACCGAGGGTACGACGCGCCCGCGGACGCTCCGCTCGATGAGACGCAGCGGGCATGGCTGAAGGCGACCCACCTGCCTCGCAGCGAGGATGCCGCCTATGCCTCTGTGTCGCTGCAGTCGTACGAGGCCCGCTACGAGGTCATGCGCGACGTGGACTCGTATGCGCTCTCGGAGGACTTCCAGGCCGGCCACTCGGTGCTCGCGAGCGTGAGGTATGCGCCTCCGGTGTTCGCCTCGGCCGCGCACTACGCGGAGCTGGGCGTGGCGGCTCGGTACCGCTGGCTGGTGGCGGATGCGCTGACGACGCTGTCGGCGGGAGGCGCCATCCGACGGGTGTTCGGGGAGGGAGCCGGGTGGACGAATCGGCACTGGGCGGCGGAGGTGCTGCAGGTGACACCGAAGGTGCTGGGGGGGCGCTTCGTGGCGCGCGGGCTGCTGGACGTGAACATCGACGACCTGTTCGACCGAGTGAGCCTGCTCGGCGGCGGCAACGGGCTGCGAGGGGCGCGGCAGGATGCGTACTCGGGCAGGCGGGTGCTGCTGGTGAATGTGGAGTACCGCACCGCGCCGCTCGTCTTCCACACGCTGCACCTGGGCGGGGTGCTCTTCTACGACGCGGGCTCGGCGTTCAACCAGCTGCCGAACGTGGTGCACTCGGTGGGAATGGGGATTCGGTTCCTCTTCCCGCAGTTCAACGTGAACCCGTTCCGGCTCGACTTCGGGTACGTGCTCAACGACACGCCGCCGGAGCTGGCGCAGCGCTTCACATTCGCCGGCGGCCAGATCACCGACTACTACCGGCCCACCATCCTCGACTCGCCGCTGCGGTGAGGGGCTCGGCGCTCCGAGCGCTCACGGGGGCTCGGCTTGGAGCAGCTCGCGGAACAGCACCTCGGCTGCGTCCTTGAACAGCTCTCCCGAGGCCAGGAGCCCGCCGCAGTGGTGCGGCTCTCTCGCGAACGTGAGCGCTATGGCCTTGCTCAGCACCGCGTCCCAGAAGAGCTCGGAGCCCTCCGGCAGCAGGAACTGGCGGATGAGGCTCCGCGGCCAGGGCAGCACGGTCGTCGGATCCGCGTCGCTCGGCGTCGTGAAGCAGTCCAGGTCCACGTCCAGCAGCACCCCCTCCGCTCGCTCCAGCACCTCGCGTACCGCATCTCCCGGCGACGGGTTGTGGAACGCCTCCGCCGCCCGATCCACCGTGGGCACCGCCACCAACCGGTGCTCCCGGCCTCGCGTATCCTTATAGGTCTCTCCCGCGAACGAGCCCCGAGGCCGGGCCCTGGCGATCAGGAGCGCATCTCCCACCAGCCCCGCCTCCATCGCCGCGAGGATGTGATCGTAGTTGCGCACGTCCAGTGACCACCGCGCGTGCTCGTCCAGCGCCCTGAGCCCCGCGGACCGGTCTGGCACGGCCTCGGGCTGACGGGGCGGCACCACGTCCAAGTGCCGGTCCAGGCTCACCAGCAGTGCGGGGGGCCCGCTCTCCCCGAGCGCACACGCCCAGGAGGACAGGGCGAGCCGGTGCGGATCGAAGACATAGGCATCCGTGGGCCCTCGGCCGCCCGCGAGCAACAGGCGGATGATGCCAGCGAGGCGCAGGTGGTGCGGTACGTCTGTGTCCATCTGGGGAATAACCTCCCGGGTCTGTGCTTTCCCACCGGATGCGTGAAGCCGGGGAGTGTAGGCTTCGCGCCCCCCTGCCGTGAAAGGAGCGGGCCCTCTCCGGGCTCCAGCATCGCATGCGCAACCTCGCCGCCGCCGTGCTCCTCCTCTCGAGCCTCTCGGTTCTCGCCCAGACGCCTCCCGCCAAGCCCATGACTGAACGGAAGCCCGACACCTTCCTCCGCCAGTACTCCGAGACCCGCCGCTTCATGAGCGGCCGTCCCGTCAAGCCGCGCATCACCCCGGATGAGAAGACCATCCTCTTCCTGCGCGCCCAGCCCACCTCCGCCACGCAGACGCTCTTCGCCTTCGACGTGGCCACCGGCACCACGAAGGAGCTGCTCACCCCCGAGGCCATCCTCCACGGCGCCGAGGAGACGCTCTCCGTGGAGGAGAAGGCTCGCCGCGAGCGCATGCGCGTGAGCACCCGGGGCTTCACCACCTACGACTTGTCCGAGGACGGGGAGCGCATCCTGGTGAGCCTCTCCGGAAAGCTCTATGTCGTCGAGCGCTCCACCGGGAAGGTGACCGAGCTGAAGACGGGCCCGGGCGTCATCGATCCGCACTTCTCCCTGGACGGCAAGCAGATCGCCTACGTGCGCGAGCACGACGTGTTCCGAATCGAGCTGGCCACCAACAAGGAGCAGCGCGTCACCCAGGGCGGCTCGGAGCAGAAGACGCACGGCCTGGCTGAGTTCGTCGCCCAGGAGGAGATGGGCCGCTTCTCCGGCTTCTGGTGGAGCCCGGACGCGAAGTTCATCGCCTATACCGAGTCCGATACCACCGCGGTGGAGAAGCTCACCATCGTGGACGTGATGCACCCGGAGCACGGGGGCAACACGTTCCCCTACCCGCGGCCGGGCAAGGCCAACGCGGTGGTGCGCCTGGGCGTCATCCCCGTCACTGGCGGCAAGACGGTGTGGGTGGAGTGGGATGCCAAGGCGTATCCGTACCTGGCCACCGTGGCCTGGCAGAAGGGCGGGCCGCTCACCGTGCTGGTGCAGAACCGCACGCAGACGGAGGAGCAGCTGCTCTCGGTGGATCCGCGCACGGGCAAGACGCACCTGCTGCTCACCGAGAAGGATCCCGCCTGGGTCAACCTGGAGCAGAGGTTTCCCCAGTGGTTCGAGGATGGCAGCGCCTTCCTCTGGTACACCGAGCGCAACGGTGGCCCCGAGGTGGAGCAGCGCAACGCGGACGGCAGCCTCGCGCGCACGTGGGTGAAGCCGGACGCGGGCTTCCGAATGCTGGATCGCTTCATCGACAAGGATCGCACCCTCTACTTCTCCGGCGATCCCAACCCCACCGAGAGCTACCTCTGGCGCGTGAAGGAGGGGGGCGCCCCCGAGAAGATCGCCACCGGCACTCCCGCTCCGGCCGTCGAGATGCCCGTGGCCATCTCCAAGCAGGGCGGGCTGATTGTCGCCGTCTCCCAGTCGGACACCACCATGCCGCGCTTCCCGGTGCTGCGGCCGGATGGCACCCGCGTGGGCGAGCTGCCCTCCGTGGCCTCCGAGCCGCCCTTCACCCCGAGCACCCAGTTCTTCGTGGTGGGTAAGGAGGGCTTCCACGCCTCCATCATCCGGCCCCGGGACATGAAGCCCGGCGTGAAGCTGCCCGTCCTCGTCAGCGTGTACGCCGGCCCCACCACCACCGTGGTGCACCATGGCATGGCGGAGAACCTCCTCAACCAGTGGCTGGCGGACCGGGGCTTCCTCATCGTCAAGCTCGACGGGCGGGGCACCCCGCTGCGCACCGCCGCTTGGGAGCGCACGGTGAAGTACGACTTCGCCACCGTCACCCTGGATGATCAGATCGCCGCCCTCAAGGCCCTGGCCGAGAAGGTCCCCGAGATCGATCTGACCCGCGTGGGCATCTACGGCTGGAGCTTCGGCGGGTACATGTCCGCGCTCGCCGCCCTCAAGCGCCCGGACTTCTTCAAGGCCGCCGTGGCCGGCGCGCCCGTGGTGGACTGGCTCGACTACGACACCCACTACACCGAGCGCTACCTGGGGCTGCCCCAGGAGCACCCCGAGGCCTACGAGAAGAGCTCGCTGCTCACCTACGCCAAGGATCCGAGCACGCCCATCGCCTCGCTGCTGCTCATCCACGGCACCGCCGACGACAACGTCTACTTCTTCCACACGCTCAAGCTCTCCAACGCGCTGTTCCTCGCCGGCAAGCCGCATGACTTGCTGCCGCTGAGCGGGCTCACGCACATGGTGCCGGATCCGCTCGTCACCCAGCGCCAGTACGAGCGGGTGCTGGACTACTTCCAGAAGCACCTGTAGCCCGCAAAGAGAAAGGCCCGGCTCCCGCCAAGGGGCCCGGGCCTCTGCTCACCCGCCAGTCCGTGAGGAGTGGTTTGGGTGGATGCTGGAGCTAGACAGCGCGGACGTTCTGGGCCTGCAGGCCCTTGGGGCCGCGGGTCACCTCGAACTGAACCTTCTGCCCCTCCTGCAGGGTACGGAAGCCATCCATGTTGATGGCGGTGTGGTGGCAGAACACGTCCTCGCCACCGCCGTCCTGCGTGATGAAGCCGAAGCCCTTCGCATCGTTGAACCACTTCACGGTACCAGTTGCCATTTTGCGTCCTTCGCTACGGGCGGCGCCGGAGCCCCCCGGTTCTTCAGCCCCCCGACTACCGGAAGGCACCTGAGGTTCTAGTGAACCCGCGTGCTCCAAGTCCAGACGCGTTTGATCATTTGCGCAAATGACGCGCCCGCGTCATCACACTTCCAGCAGCAGCCGCTCGGGATCCTCAATGCACTCCTTGACACGGACGAGGAACTGCACGGCCTCGCGGCCGTCCACCAGCCGGTGATCATACGAGAGCGCCACGTACATGATGGGCCGGATGACGATCTGCCCGTCCTTCACCACCGGGCGCTCGACGATGTTGTGCATGCCCAGGATGCCCGACTGCGGCGGGTTGAGGATGGGCGTGGACAGCATGGAGCCGAAGATGCCGCCGTTGGAGATGGTGAAGGTGCCGCCCTGCAGCTCCGCCAGGGTGAGCTTGTCGTTGCGGGCGCGCGTGCCGAAGTCGCCGATCTGCTTCTCCAGCTCCGCCAGCGACAGCTTGTCCGCGTCCCGCACCACCGGCACCACCAGGCCGCGCGAGCCGGACACCGCCACGCCGATGTCGTAGAAGTGCTTGAAGACCACGTCCTCGCCGTCGATCTCCGCGTTGATCTGCGGGAAGGCCTTGAGGGCCTCGATGGCAGCGCGGACGAAGAAGCTCATGAAGCCCAGCTTCACGCCGTGCCTGGCCTGGAACTTCTCGTTGTACTTCTTGCGCAGCGCCATCACCTCGCCCATGTCCACCTCGTTGAAGGTGGTGAGGATGGCGGCGGTGGACTGAGCTTGGATGAGCCGCTCGGCCACGCGCTTGCGCAGCGGCGTCATCCGCACGCGCTCCTCGCGGGCGGCGTTGGGGCGCGGGCCCGAGGGGGCGGGCGGAGCCGAGGGCGCCGGGGCCTGGGGGCCGCGGTTGAGCTGGCCGAGCACGTCATCCTTGGTGATGCGGCCGCCCGAGCCGGAGCCCTGGAGCTGGGTGACGTCCACGTTGTTGGCCGCCGCCATGTTCCGGGCGGTGGGGGTGATGCGAGCCTCCGAGGCGGCCGCGGCGGCCGGAGCCTGGGGCGCGGCCGGAGCCGGAGCGGGGGCCGCGGCGGCCGGCTGGGGAGCGGCGGTGGCGCCCTTGGCGTCAATGCGGCCGAGCACCTCGCCCACGCGGACCTTGTCGCCCTCCTTGAAGAGGATCTCGGTCAGTGCGCCGGAGGCCGGAGCGGGCACGTCGATGGTGACCTTGTCCGTCTCGAGCACGACGACCGGCTCGTCCGACGCGACGGCGTCACCCTTCTTCTTGTTCCACTTGCCGACGACGGCTTCGGTAATGGACTCGCCCAGGGGCGGGACTTTCATTTCAACGGCCATTCTTGGTTCCTCGGAGGATGGCTTCCTCGACGATCAGGTGCTGCTCGTAGTCGTGGGTCTTGGTGAATCCGGTCGCCGGGCTGGCGGCGTCCGCTCGCCCGATGTAGCCGATCTTCACCGGCCCGCTGGCGCGCGAAGATGCCACGTCATGCAGGCGGGGGAACATGAAATACCACGCGCCAGCGTTGCGCGGCTCCTCCTGCACCCAGAAGAGCTCGGTCAGCTTCGGCATGCTCTGCACCAGGCTGGCCAGCGTGTCGTAGGGGAACGGGTAGAGCTGCTCCACGCGGACGATGGAGATGTTCCACGCCTTCTGCTCGTCCCGGGCCTTGACGAGATCGTAGTAGACCTTGCCCGAGCACAAGAGCAGCCGCGTCACGCCCGCGGGCTCCACTTCCTTCCGGTCGTGGATGATCTCCTGGAAGCGGCCCGCGGCCAGCTCGTCCAGCTTGCTGAACGCCTCGGGGCGGCGCAGCAGGCTCTTGGGCGACATGATGACCAGCGGCTTGCGGTAGGGGCGCACCGCCTGGCGGCGCAGCAGGTGGAAGATCTGCGCGGGCGTGGTGGGGTAGCACACCTGCATGTTGTCCTCGGCCGACAGGCTGAGGAAGCGCTCGAGGCGGGCGCTGGAGTGCTCCGGGCCCTGGCCCTCGTAGCCGTGCGGCAGCAGCAGGGTGAGGCCGGACAGCCGCTTCCACTTGCTCTCACCGGCGGCGATGAACTGGTCGATGATGATCTGCCCGCCGTTGGCGAAGTCGCCGAACTGGGCCTCCCAGATGGTGAGGCCGTCCGGCACGTCCAGGCTGTAGCCGTACTCGAAGCCCAGCACGCCCATCTCGGACAGGGGGCTGTTGAAGACCTGGTAGGTGGCCTTGCTGGTGGAGAACTGCTTGAGCGGCACGAACCTCTCGCCCGTCTTCACGTCGTGCAGCACCGAGTGGCGGTGGCTGAAGGTGCCGCGCTCGCTGTCCTGGCCGGACAGGCGCACCCCGTAGCCCTCGCTGATCAGCGTGGCGTAGGCCAGCGCCTCGCCCTCGGACCAGAGCAGCTCCTCGCTCTCCAGCATGGACTGGCGCTTCTTGAGCACCGTGCGCTCCACCACCGGGTGCACGTTGAAGCCCGCGGGCACCTCGGCCAGCTTCTTCAGGGCCTCGCGCAGCCGGCCCTTGTCCACCGCGGTGGGCACCTCGGGCGCGTTCTTCTGCGAGCCGCCTTTATAAGGCTTCCACAGGCCCTCCAGGGCGCTGGGCTCCTTGAACTGGCGCTCGGCCTTGATGCGGGTGAGCGCCTCGTCGAACTCCTTGAGGCAGCGCTGCTTGACGGCCTCGGACTCGTCGGCGGAGATGGTGCCCTGCTCGGCCAGCTTCTGCGCGTACAGCGTCCGCACCGTGGGCTGCTTGCGGATCAGCTCGTACATGGCCGGCTGGGTGAAGGAGGGATCGTCCCCCTCGTTATGGCCGTAGCGCCGGTAGCAGATGAGATCGATGACCACGTCGCTCTTGAAGGTCTGCCGGAACTCGGCGGCCAGGCGCGCCACGTGGACGCAGGCCTCCGGATCATCCCCGTTCACGTGGAACACGGGCACGTCCAGCATCTGCGCGATGGCGGTGGCGTAGATGGAGGAGCGCGAGTCGTTGGGATCCGTGGTGAAGCCCACCTGGTTGTTGATGACCAGGTGCAGCGTGCCGCCCGTCTCGTAGCCCTTGAGCCGCGAGAGGTTGAGCGTCTCGGCCACCACGCCCTGGCCCATGAAGGCCGCGTCCCCGTGGATGAGCAGGGGCATGACGCGGGTGCGCTCGGTGTCGCTGCTGCGGTCCTGCTTGGCGCGCACGCGGCCCTCCACCACCGGGTTCACCGCCTCCAGGTGGCTGGGGTTGAAGGCCAGCGACAGGTGGATCTTCGCCCCGCCGCGCGTGGTGTGATCCGACGAGAAGCCCATGTGGTACTTCACGTCGCCGCGGCCGATATAGGCCTTGGGGTCCGCCGGGCCCTCGAACTCGCTGAAGATCTGATCCGGGCTCTTGTGGAGGATGTTCGTCAGCACGTTGAGGCGGCCGCGGTGGGCCATGCCGATGACGACCTCCTTGAGGTTCATGCCGCCGCCCACCTCGAGGATGGCGTCCAGCATGGGGATCAGGCTCTCACCGCCGTCCAGGCTGAAGCGCTTCACGCCCACGTACTTGGTGTGCAGGAAGTTCTCGAACCCTTCCGCGTAGGAGAGCTTGGTGAGCAGGTGGCGCTGCTCCTCCACCGGGAACGGCAGGCGGTTCTCGGCGTGCTCCATGCGCCGCATGAGCCAGCGCCGGCGCTCGCTGTCGAGCATGTGCATGAACTCGACGCCGATGGAGCCGGCATACGTGCGGCGCAGCCGGGCCAGCAGGTCCGCCAGCTTCACCCGGGGCTCGGGGAAGACGCTGCCCGTCTCGACGATCTGCTCGCGCTCGGCGGAGGAGAAGTGCTTCTCGTCCACCATGGGCAGGTCCGCCACGTGCTCCAGGGGCGGGCGCGGGCGGCCGAGCGGATCCAGCGTGGCGCGCAGGTGGCCGCGCAGCCGGAAGGCGGTGATGGTCTGGTCCACGCGGGCCTGCAGCTTCACGTCCTGCGCGGGAGCCGCGGCAGCGGGGGCCAGCGCCTGCACGACGGCTCCGGCCGCCTTGCCGTTGCCACCCTTGGCCGGGGCGGCGGCCGGGGCGGGGGCCTCCAGCAGCGTCTTGTTGAAGATGGGGCGCCCAGCGCCATTGTTCCGCTCGAAGATCTCCCGCCAGCTCGGATCCACGCTGGAGGGATCCTGGAGGTAGCGGGCGTACAGCCCTTCGATGAAGTCGATGTTGGCGCCAGAGAGATACGAGTCCTGAAAATTCGCCATGGCGGGAGTCTTTTACTGGATGGGGAACCCGTTGGGGGGTTTTCGCCACAAATTGTTGGGGTCTTTCGGGACTTCTAGCGGCGCCGGAGGGGGGGAGCCAACAGCAAGAGTCATGCGCTATGTGAGCGGAACTTCAGGGCCCGGCGGCAGCCCGCGGAAGGCAGGTGCCGGGATTACGCACCGCGGCGTTGCGTAGTTTCACCCCCCACCTGCGGCCACAGGAGTGCTAAACCGCCCGATCTCCCCGTCTTCTTCTCTCGAAAGGGCCCCCATGTTGTTGCAGGGCAAGAAGATCCTCATCACCGGAGTGCTCACGCCCCAGTCGCTGGCCTTCGGCATCGCCGAGCACGCGCTGGCCCAGGGGGCGGAGATCATCCTCACGGGCTTTGGCCGGGCCCGCTCCCTCACCGAGCGCAGCGCCAAGCGCCTCAAGCCCGGCACCGAGGTGCTGGAGCTGGACGTCACCCAGCCGGCGCACTTCACCGCGCTCACCGAGGCGCTGCGCCAGAAGTGGGGACGGGTGGACGGAGCGCTGCACTCGGTGGCCTACGCTCCGGAGGACGCGCTGGGCGGTAACTTCCTCAACACCCCGTGGGAGAGTGTGCAGACGGCGTTCCGCATCTCCACGTTCTCCTTGAAGGAGCTGGCCGTGGCGGTGGCTCCTCTGATGACGGGCGGCGGATCCATCGTCACGCTGGACTTCGACAACCGGATCGCCTGGCCCATCTATGACTGGATGGGGGTATGCAAAGCGGCGCTCGAGGCGACGGTGCGCTACCTGGCACGGGATCTCGGCCCCAAGGGCATCCGCGTCAATTCGCTGGCCGCTGGCCCCCTGGCCACGGTGGCGGCCAAGGGAATCCCTGGCTTCAAGGCCCTGGAGCAGGGGTGGGGCAAGCAGGCGCCGCTAGGCTGGAGCGCCAAGGACAGCCACGACAGTGTAGCCCGGACAGCATGTGCCCTGCTGTCCGACTGGTTGCCCTCGACCACGGGGGAGCAAGTCCACGTGGACGGGGGCTACCATGCCATTGGCGCCCCTCCGGTAGACCTGGGCGCCGAGAAGCCAGCGGGAGAAGCCCCGCCCGCTGGGGAGTAGTCCATGAGAGCGCGAGCCTGCCCGCCAACCGCCCGAACGCGGAAGAACGAACCGGCCCCGCTTTCTCCAGAGGAATCAGACACGCTAAAGTCTAAGCGTTTGCGGCGGGGGCCATGACAGGCCCCTGCGTGAGGAGCCGTGGGTGTGAGCGACAACATCCTGGTGGTGGATGACAGCCCGACAGTACGCAACATCATCAAGATCTACTTGATGAATCTCCGGCTCAGCATCCTGGAGGCGGAGGATGCGACGCGGGCCTTGCAGCTCTTGCGGTTGGTGCCCGTGAGTGTGGTCATCGCGGACATCAACATGCCGGGCATGGACGGCATCACCTTCGTCAAGGAGCTCCGGGCCAGCAAGGAGACCCATTTGCGGGGGATCCCCGTCATCCTTCTCACGGCTGAGAAGGGTGGGGACTTGCGGCAGCGGGGCGCGGAGGCGGGAGCCAACGCCTTCATTCAAAAACCCGTGTCCCATGCTGACCTGACCGAGACCGTTCGGCAGTTCCTGCCCCTCGCCGCCCCGTGAGCCTCCCGTCCCTCCTCCTCGTCGACGACAGCGACGCCATCCTTGCGCTCGAGAAGGCGATCCTCTCGGGCCATTACTCGCTGCACACCGCGAGCAATGGCCGTGAGGCGCTCGAGCGTCTGGCGAAGCTGCAGCCAGCGGCCGTGCTGCTGGATCTGTCGATGCCGGAGATGGACGGGGACGAGGTGCTCCAGCGGATGAAGGCCAACCCGGCCACCAGCGACATCCCCGTCATCATCATCTCCTCGGAGAAGTCCCGCGCCGAGGCGTGTCTGGGGATGGGGGCCGAGGCCTTCCTGGCCAAGCCCTTCCGGGCCGAGGATCTGCTGTCCAAGGTGGCCAGCGCGCTGGAGAACGCCCGGAAGCGGGCGCGCGCCGGGGCGATGCTGGTGCTGCGGATGAGCGTGGGGGAGCAGGAGTTCGCCCTGCCGCTGGAGTCGGTGCGCGAGGTGCTGCTGCAGCCCGCGCTCCGGCCGTTGCCCGGCGGGCCCGCCTACCTGGCGGAGTACGTGGAGCTGCGCGGCGCGGCGATCTGCGTGCTGGATGTGGCACGCCGGTTGGGCCAGGAGCACCACGTCTCGCTGCGCGAGCGGATGCTGGTCATCATCCACGTGGAGGGCATGCCGCTGGCGCTCTGCGTGGACCGCGTGCAGGACCCCGAGGAGTTCTCCTCCACGGAGATTGACCGGAACGTGGGCGGGGCCGAGCACGGGCTTCTCCAGGAGGGGCTCGTCGGCATGGTGCGTATCTTCGGTGGCAGTGCCTTACCCCTGCTCGATCCCAAGGTCTTCATCTCCCGAGGGCTTCTGCGCGAGCTGCCTGAGCTGTTGAAGCAGGGGGGGGTGAGGCTGGGCGCATGACGGGGGGAGTCGATCCGCTGCTGTACGCCCGCGCGCGGCAGCTGATCTCCGAGCGCACGGGCTTCCGCGATGACGCCATCGCTCCAGAGTCCCTGGAGCGCGTGGTGCGCTCGGAGCTTGCGCGAGGCCGCAACCCGGACGAGCTGCGCTCGGAGCTGGATCGCCCCGACAGCGAGTTCTCCCTGGTGATGGTGCGCGCGGCGCTGGTGGGCGAGACGTACTTCTTCCGCCACCCGGAGCACTTCCGCTTCATCGCTCGCGAGGGGGCGCCGCGCGTGCTGAGCCACGGCGTGACGATCCTGCGAGGCTGGAGCGCCGGGTGTGCCACCGGAGAGGAGGCCTACTCGCTGGCGGCCTGTCTGCTGGCCTGCGTGAATCCAGGGGTCTCCGTCGAGGTGGTGGGGACGGATCTGAACGAGGGCAGCCTGGTGACGGCACGGCGCGCCACCTACGGCGCCTGGTCCCGGCGGGAGTCCGGGCCGCACCTGTTTCCCCTCTACCGCCCGCTCGAGGATCGGCAGGTGTCCATCTTCGAGAGCGTGCGCCACGCCACCCGCTTCATGGTGGCCAACCTGCTGTCGCCCGTGGACGCGCTGCTGGGCCAGTTCCACTTCATCCTCTGCCGCAACGTGCTCACGTACTTCACCGCGCAGTCGCGGGAGCAGGCGATCGCCAACATCCTGCGCGCGCTCGCGCCGGGCGGCTACCTGTTCCTGGGCACGGTGGAGGTGGACGGGCCTCCCGCGGGGCTGGTGCGCGTGGGGCCGCCCGAGCTGCAGGCCTTCCATCGCCCGCTGGTCCCCGAGAGCCCGGCCGCTGGTGCCTCGAGGCCTGCTTCCCGCACGGGCCTGCCTGCCATCACGCCCATTCCCATGCCGTCGGCGGCGGGCTCACCCCCGAGGCCGGCCTCGCGGACAGGGCTGCCCGCGATCACTCCCATTCCCATGCCGCCTGGAGCCCTGGCGTCGCAGAGGCCACCCTCGTCCTCTGGGATGCCCACCGTGGCCCCCGCCGCGCTCCGGCCTCCCGCGGCCCGCCCGCGCTCCGCTTCGGAGCTTCACCTCGAGGCCCTGGAGCGCATCGAGAAGGGAGACGTGAGCCGCGCCACCTCCATGCTGGAGGCCCTGGTGAGGCAGTTCCCGGACTACCTCCCGGGCCTGCTGGAGCTGGCCCTGCTGCGCGAGCGCAACGGCTCTCGCGCGGCGGCCTATCCGCTGATGCGGGCCGTTCACGCCCGGGCCGCGGAGCTGCCGCCGGATCAGATCGTCGAAGGGCCCGAGGCCCTGCCGGCCCGCTTCTACAAGGCGTCCGCGGACGCCTACCTCAACCTGGGAGCTTCTGAATGAAACTCACGCCTAGGATCCCCGACCTGGGGCAAGAGGAAGAGATCCGCGATCTGCTGGAGGAGCGCGCCAAGCGGCTGCGCGATCTCGAGCAGAACGAATCCAAGAACGAAGAGGCGGTGCACCTGGTGGCGGAGTTCCCCCTGGGCGAGGAGCGCTATGCGCTGCCGCTCGAGGCGCTGCGGGCCGCGCTCCCGCTGCGCATGGTGACGCCGGTGCCCCTCTCCGCGCCCCATGTCATTGGCGTGCTGCGCTTCCAGGGGCAGGTGCTGGCGGCGCTCAGCCTCGCCTCGCTGCTGGGCGGCCACGGCTGGCGGCAGGATCCCGCCGTGCTGCTGGTGCTGGATCGCGGCGACAAGGAGCTGTGCGCGGTGGACTGCGAGGCCATTCCCCGTCCCATCGGCCTGCCGGTAGGCGCCGTGGAGGCAGCGCGCGCTCGCGCCGAGGGCCCCATCATCGAGGTGCTCTTCAGCCCTGTACCGGGACAGCAACAGCTCGTCCACCTCATTGATCCGCCGCGGCTCTTCGCTCGGGCTGGGACGGGAGTGCGCAATGGCCGTTGATCCGCTCCTGCAAGGGCTCGTCACCGGCTTTGCCGCCGAGGCCCAGGAGGTCTGCCAGAAGGTCACCATCGACCTGCTCGACCTGGAGCGGGGGGTCCTGGACGCCGATGGCCTGAACAAGGCCTACGTGCGCCTGGGGCGGCACCTGCACACGCTCAAGGGCAGCGCCGCGAGCCTCGGGCTCCAGGACCTGAGCGAGATCGCCCACAAGCTGGAGGACGCGCTGGCTCCCCTGCGGGCCACCGTCCAGCAGATGCCGCGGCCGGTGGTGGACGTGCTGCTGCACGGCCTGGACATCTTCATGCTGCGCGTCCACGCGCACGCGGACGGGCGAGGCGACTCGCTGCCGGACTACACCGCCGCGCTCGCCCAGCTCGTCATCGAGGCGCCTCCGCCGGGCCAGGCCGCCGCTGCCTCCGCGCCCGCAGCCTCCGCTCCGGCGGCCTCCGCTCCGGCTCCCGCGCCGGCCGCGCACGCCGCTCCCGCAGCCCCTGCCGCTCCTCCGGCCCCCGTCCCCGTCCCGGCCATGATGGCCGAGGCTCCCCGGGAGGAGAACTCGGACAACGAGGGCGCGGGCTGGCGCGTGGGCGCGCGGCAGGTGACCACGCTCATGCGCGAGGTGGAGCGCCTGCGCGAGGTCCGCCTGCGCCAGGAAGAGCGCTCGCGCGAGCTGGAGCGCGTGGTGGCGCTGCTGGCCCGCCAGGGGCTGCTGGCCGAGACGGCCGAGGCGCGCACCCTGCTGGCCGGCGTGGGCCGCGCGATGCGCTCCGACGGAGAGGAGACCTCCGACATCGTCGACGCGCTGGAGGATGGCCTCAAGGCCATCACCACGCGCCCGGTGCGCACCATCCTCGAGCCCCTGCAGCGCATGGTGCGAGACTTGTCGCGCAACCTCGGCAAGGAGGCCCGGCTGTCCGTGGTGGGCGCCGAGGTGTCGCTGGACCGGCGCCTGCTGGAGAAGCTCAACGGCGCGCTGGTGCACCTGCTGCGCAACGCGGTGGACCATGGCTTGGAGACGCCCGTGGAGCGCGAGCGCGCGGGCAAGCACCACGAGGGCGCGCTCACCTTGCGGATCGAACAGCAGGGCAACCTGCTCTTCCTCGAGTCCAGCGATGACGGGCGCGGCATCGACGTGAAGAAGGTGCGTCAGGTGGCCGAGTTGCGCGGCCTGGCTCCTCCCGAGGAGCTGGCGCGGATGAATGACAACCAGATCCGCGATCTCATCTTCCGCCCGGGCTTCAGCACCCGCTCGGACGTGACGGACACCTCCGGGCGCGGCGTGGGGCTGGACGCGGTGCGCGCCGTGGCCGAGCAGCTCCAGGGCCGCATCGAGGTGGCCAGCACGCTGGGGCAGGGCACGCGCTTCATGCTCACGCTGCCGGTGGAGCTGGGCAGCTCGCCCGTGCTGGTGGTGCGCGTGTTCGATCAGATGATGGGCCTGCCCATGCTGGCGGTGGAGGCCACCCAGCTCACGAAGATGAGCGCCCTGCGCGTCACGCGCCGCCGCGCCCAGCTGGAGCACCAGGGACAGATCCTGCCCGTGGTGGATCTGGGCTCGCGCCTGGGCCTGCGCGCCGCGCACATGCCCTCCGAGGGCCAGCCGCTCATGGTCATCAGCGCCGGCGGCAAGCGGGTGGCGCTCGCGGTGGACGCGGTGGTGGGCGACAGGGATCTCGTCATCCGCCCGCTGCCGGCCGAGGTGCGCGACGTGCCCGCCTACCAGGGCGCCGCCACGCTCAGCCGCGGCGAGCTGATGCTCATCCTCCGCCCGAGCTGGCTGGTGTCCGAGCCCGCTCCCGCGGCCGTCTCCTCGCCGCAGAGCCGCCGGGCGTTGGTGGTGGATGACTCGCTCACCGCGCGTGCGCTGCACCGGGCCATGCTCGAGGCGGGCGGCTTCACCGTGCACCTGGCCTCCAGCGGCCGCAGCGCCCTGGAGCGCCTGCAGGCGGACACCTACGACGTCGTCATCGCCGATCTGGAGATGGAGGAGATGGACGGCGAGGAGCTCATCCGCAAGCTGCGCGAGCGCCCGGAGACGCGAGAGCTGCCCGTCATCCTCGTCTCCACGCACGAGTCCGGGCGGGAGCGTGGACGCGCCGCGGGCGCGGATGGCTTCCTCAGCAAGCGTGACTGCGCCTCGGGCCGGCTGCTGGCCGAGGTGCTCGATGTCATGAGTCGTCGGGGAGGAGGGCGCTCATGAATCAGGCCAAGCGCATCAAAGTGCTGGTGGTGGATGACTCGCCCACCATGGTCAATACGATGGCGACGCTCCTGACCCAGGACGCCCGCATCGAGGTGGTGGGGCGCGCGGGCGATGGGAACCGGGCCGTGTCCCTGGCCCGGCTGCTGCGGCCGGACGTCATCACCATGGACCTGCTGCTGCCGGGCCTGGATGGGCCGGCCGCCATCGCCGCCATCATGGCGGATGCGCCCGCTCGCATCCTCGTGGTGAGCGCCGTGGCGGACCGGGGCGCGGACCTGGGCTTCCAGGCCATCCGCGCCGGTGCGCTGGAGCTCATCGCCAAGCCCAACGTCACCTCGGGCGAGGAGCTGCGCCGGTGGGGCCGGGAGCTGGTCAACTCCGTCTGCCTCATGGCGGAGGTGCCCGTCATCTCCCGGAGATCCCGCCGCGAGTTCATTCCGCCGCCGCCCTCCACCGGCGGCCGGGTGGACATCTTCGGGCTCGTCGCCTCCACGGGAGGGCCTCCGGCGCTGGCGGAGATCTTCTCGCGGCTGCCCAAGGATCTGCCCGTGCCCATCGTCGTGGCCCAGCACATCACCGAGGGCTTCACTCCCGGCATGGTGCGGTGGCTCAGCCAGGTGACGCCGCTCGGGGTGACGATCGCCCGCGAGGGAGAGCGGCTGGAGCCCGGCAAGGTGTACTTCCCGCTGGATGGGCATGATCTCTTCATCGAGCGGGGGATCGCCCGGCTCAGCCGCACGCGCGGGGGCCCGTGCCCCTCGGGGGACCTGCTGCTGACCTCCCTGGCGCGCATGTACAGCTCGCGTGCGGGGGGCGGCGTGCTCACCGGCATGGGGGATGATGGGGCGCGCGGCCTGCTCGACATCCGCCGGGCCGGAGGCCTCACCTGCGCGCAGGATGAGCTCACCTCCGTCGTCTTCGGCATGCCCAAGGCGGCGCTGGACATTGGCGCCACCGAGCAGCCCATGCCCCTGTCGGCCCTGCCGGAGTTCATCCGCCAGTGCTGCACCAAGCCCTTCGACAGGGCTCGGGGGGATGGGTCATGAGCGCCCTGGGGCCATGCTCGCTCCCTCCTCGTCCTGGCGGCTCTTCCGGTGGGCGCTGCCCGGCGCTCCCGTTGCCCACGGGCCCCCGTGGGTGAGACTCTGAACGCGTGACTTCGGTGCTCTCGTGAAACTGTCCTTCCGGTTTCGGCCCTCGCTGGGCCTCTCAGTCAAGTTCATCCTGGTAACCGGAGGCATCAGCGCCCTGCTGGCGTTGATCCTCACGACGGCGGCCACGCACCGCCTTCGCGACAGCCTCCTCAGCGCCCATGCGGGCGAAGGGGCCGCGCTCGCGCTCGGGTTCACGCGCGCCGCCGAGCACCTGGCGGGCAACAACGAGCTGTCCTTCCAGCAGCTCGTGGAGGCCTTCCGCGTGCAGGACGGCGTTCGCTACATCTACGTGGAGGACGCCTCCAACCGCGTCGTCGCCCACACGTTCCAGGGGGTGCCTCCCACCGCGCTGCTCAACACGGTGCGCATCTCCGCGGCCGATCTGGCCAATGAGCCCGACGGACGGAAGATCGTCCCGGTGGATGTGGTGACGGTGCAGGGGCAGACGCACGCCATCGACGTCGCGGTGCCCCTGGTCGGCGGGCGCGGCGTGGTGCACGTGGGCATCTCGCGGGAGCACATCGATAAGAAGGCCGCGGAGCTGCCGCAGGCCATGCTGCTGCTGGCGGTGCTGCTGGTGGCGGGCAGCGTGGTGGTGGCGGCGGTGTTCGTGCGCACCATCGTCCGTCCGCTGCGCGAGCTCACCGACGTGGCGGCCCACATCGTCGAGTCCGGAGATCTGACGCGCCCCATCCACGTGACGAGCGGCGACGAGGTGGGGAGGCTTGCCCGCAGCTTCAGCCAGGTGGTGGAGAAGCTGCGCGAGGTGACGATCAACCTCCAGCAGGCGGCCGAGGCGCTCAAGCAGTCCACCGAGCACCTCAACTCGTCCTCCGCCGAGCAGGCGCAGACGGTGTCCCGGCAGGCCGCCGCGCTGCAGCAGACGCAGGTGACGGCCCAGGAGATCAAGCAGACGTCGCTCTTGGCCTCGCAGAAGGCGGCCACGGTGCTGTCGGTGGCCGAGCGCGCGGACGAGCTGGCCCGCTCCGGCGAGACGGCCATCGAGATGACCATGGCGGGGCTGAACGACATCCGCCAGCAGGTGGGGGAGATCGCCCAGAAGATCGTCGAGCTGGGCGAGCGCACCCAGCAGATCGGCGGGATTACGCAGACGGTGAAGGACTTGGCGGACCAGTCCAACATGCTGGCGCTCAACGCCGCCATCGAGTCGGTGCGCAGCGGCGAGCACGGCAAGGGCTTCGGCGTGGTGGCCCGCGAGATCCGCGCGCTGGCGGATCAGTCCATCCAGGCCACCAGCCGCGTGCGAGAGCTGCTCGATGACATCGGCTCGTCGGTGGCCGCGGCGGTGCGGATTACCGAGCGCGGCGCCGAGCGCATGGAGTCAGGGCTGGCGCAGGTGCGCACCTCGGGGCAGAACCTGAAGGAGCTGTCCAACATCGTCCAGGACAACGCCTCGGCGGTGCGGCAGATCGCCGCCGCGGTGAACCAGCAGAACGTGGGCATCAGCCAGATCACCCAGGCCGTCAACGAGCTGTCCAAGATGATGGACGAGACGGTGGCGCGCATCGGCTCCACGGGCGAGGCGGCCACCACGCTGCAGATCATCTCCGAGCAGCTCAGCAGCGCGGTGAAGAGCTACCGGGTGGAGTAGGGCTCAGCGCGGAGAGCGCGTGCGCCCGGGCTGCTTGCGCACGTGCTCCACGATGAACTCCTTGAAGGCCCGGGCCGCCGCGGTGAGGTAGCCCTCGCCCCGGTGCACCAGCGCCACCTGCCGGCGCGGTCCTCCGGGGGCCACCTGCACCACGTCGAAGCCTCGGGCCTGGTGGTCTCGCGTCATCAGCTCCGGCACCAGCGCCACTCCCAGCCCGCGCTCCACCATGCGGCGCATGGCCTCCGAGTTGTCCGTCTCCAGCGCCACCTTGGGCGTCACGCCTCGCGCCTCGCAGGCCGCCTCCAGCGCGCGGGTGCCCGTCATCCCCGGGATGACCACCCACAGCTCCTCCACCACCTCGGTGAGCGCCACGGGACGGCCCAGCCTGGTCAGCGGATGGCCTCGCGGCACGGCCAGCACGAGGGGCTCCTCCCACAGCTTCTGCGCCACGAGGTCCGCTCGGCGCACCGGCAGGGACAGGATGGCCAGATCCAGCGCGCCTCGCGACACTCCCTCTTCCAGCGCCGCGGCATGGCTCTCGCTCAGCCGGAGCCGCACCTCCGGGTAGCCGCGGGCGAACGTCGCGATCAGATCCGGCAGCAGGTATGCCCCCACGGTGTACAGGGTGCCGAGCGCCAGCGGGCCTCGCGGCGT
This sequence comes from Hyalangium sp., assembly GCF_045802625.1. Taxonomy (NCBI): domain Bacteria; kingdom Pseudomonadati; phylum Myxococcota; class Myxococcia; order Myxococcales; family Archangiaceae; genus Hyalangium; species Hyalangium sp. The sequence continues at coordinate 70,516 of NZ_JBJMQP010000158.1, forward strand.
TCCCGACAGCTGCTCGAGCTCGGCGGTGCCCGCGGAGAGGGCCTCGAGGGCCCTTCGCGCATGGGGCAGGAAGCGCTCCCCGGCGTCCGTGAGCACCGCTCCGGCGGGGGTGCGGACCAGCAAGCGCACTCCCAGCTCGGTCTCCAGGGACTGGAGCTGCCGCGACAGCCCTGACTGGGACAGGCCCAGCCCTCTTGCGGCGGTGGAGAAGCGGCCTTCCTGGGCCACCTGGAGGAAGGCTCGGAGTTGCTCGGTGGTCATGCGGTTCTCGCAATCAGTCTATGCGGAAGATGCGATTTTCGCATGGCCGCCGCTCGCTTATATGGAGGTCATGGATGGAAGCGGGATGACGGTAGAGAGCGAGGTTCGGATGCACACGGGCGCGGCGCGGCGGGTCGCCACCGGCGCGGTGCTGCTGGCCCTGGTGGTCAGCGCCTTCGAGGGCACGGTCGTCACGAGCGCCATGCCCGTCATCACCCGCGAGCTGGGCGGCCAGGAGCTCTACTCCTGGGTGTTCTCCGCCTTCCTCTTCGCCTCCACCGTGGGGGTGCTCGTGTCCGGCAAGCTGGCGGACCGGCTGGGACGCAAGCCCGTGTTCCTCACGGGCATGGGACTGTTCCTGGCGGGCTCGGCGCTGTGCGGACTGTCGACGTCGGTGCCCGCGCTCATCGCCTTCCGAGTGGCGCAGGGCCTGGGAGCCGGAGCGCTCCAGCCCACGACGCTGACCATCAGCTCAGATCTCTACACCCTGCGCGAGCGCGCGGCGATCCAGGGGATCTTCACGGGAGCGTGGGGCGCGGCGAATGCGCTCGGGCCGCTCATCGGTGGCTGGCTGGTGATGCATACCTCGTGGCGATGGGTGTTCCTGGTGAACCTGCCGGTAGGGTTGCTCTCGGCGGGGTTGCTGTACCTGTCCTATCGGGATCCGCCGAGACGCGCTCAAGGAGCGATGGGCGCATGGGGGCCGCTGCTGGTGGGCACCTGCGTGGCGCTGCTCCTGTTCGCGTTGGAGCCGGGCTCCGCGAGCGTCCGGTGGCTGTGCGCGCTGGGGGCGGTGGTGGTGGGCGTGGGGCTGGTGTTCCAGCAGCGGGTGACGGCCTCGCCCGTGATTCCGCCGGAGCTGCTGCGGGACCGCACCGTGCTCAGTGGGATTGCCGGAGGGCTGTTCGCCGGCGCGCTGCTCTACACCATGTCCACGTGGGTGCCGTTGTGGATGACGGAGCAGGGCGGGCACACGCCGATTGGGGCGGGCCTGGCGCTGGTGCCCATGCTGCTGGGGTGGTCGGTGGGCTCTACCTTCGGGGTGAAGATGCTGGTGCGTGGGGGCATGCGACTCAGCGCGGGCACGGGGTTCGTGGTGGCGGCGTGTGGCGCTGGGTTGCTGGCGCTGGCTGCGGCACAGGGGTGGGGAGTGGGTGCCGCCTTCGCCTCGCTGGGAGTGCTGGGAATGGGGCTGGGGCCCGCGGCGAGCACGTCAATCATCGGCCCGCAGTCGCGGGCGCCGTGGCACTACCGAGGCATCATCACCAGCAGCCTCTACGCGACACGGTTGCTGGGAGGCGCGCTGGCGGTGGCGGCGATGGCGCTGGCTCGGGGGCACTTTGCCACACAGTTCGCGATAGCGGCGCTGCTCACCGCCACGGCGGCCCTGGGCATGGTGCTGACGGCGCCGGGCCGGGAAGGCAACGCCGTTCGCGAGGCCTGATGGGCAGGTGTCAATGAAAACAGCTATTTATGAATTGGGCGCCGGTGGAGACTCAGAGGGCGAAACGTTTCGCCCTCTGCCCAGCCCATCGAGAGAGCGAAACGTTTCGCTCTCTGCCGCAACCGCCTCGGGCTTGCGTACTACCGGTTCACCGGGCTGGCGCCGTGCACGTCGGGATTGTGCTCGTGTTCCCAGCGTACGTGCTCCGCACGCTCCCGGCGCTCGCGCTCCGCACGCTCCCGGCGCTCGCGCTCCTCGCGTTCCCGACGCACCTGCTCCTCGCGCTCCCGGCGCTCTCGCTCCGCGCGCTCCCGACGCTCCCTTACCTCCCGCTCCCGACGCTCGCGCTCCTCGCGCTCCCGACGCTCGCGCTCCTCACGATCCCGGCGCGCCTGCTCCTCGCGTTCCCGACGCTCCCGCTCCGCACGCTCCCGATTTCCCTCGTGAGCCCGGCGATCCGGGGGAATCGGGCCCGGGTTTTGATTGACGGGCGTGGCGTAGTGCTGCTGGGCCAGCGCGGGGAAACTCGTGGACAGTGTGAGGGCGATGGACAACCACGTGAGCTTGGACTTCATGACGGTTCCTCCCGGTGGGACCTGGGCGAATTCCCGAGTGGAATCCCGGGGTTGAGCGACCAGTCCGTTCACTTCGTGTTGTGCAGATAGGACGGGGGGACCTATTTCCTATTTGATGACGAAAGATTTCGGCTTGGCCTCGATGAAGCCCGGGAGGGACGACGTGGGGACGGTGTAGGTCAAATCCGTACGACGTAGGAAACTTCCGCCAGGATTCTTGGAGAATAAGGGTGTTCGTTGTTCCTAACCCTGATCGCTCTCTGCTGGTCCCGCCGAGGTGTCCCATGTCCGGTCCGAACGTGTCCCGCCCCACGACGACTCCGCGCCCCCTGACCCCGGCCGCGCCGCCGCCGGCCCAAGACAGCCGCGTCACCACCTCGACGAACGTCTCCCCCACGAAGGCGAACGCGAGCTTCGGCTACGACTCGGGCTCCGCGTTCGAGGCGAGCACCTCCGGAACGCTGCCCGGCGGTGTCCAGGCCGAGGCGCACGCCAGCGGCCCCAGCCTGAAGGTGGACGGTAACGCCAACGCCAAGGTGGGCCCCGGCGGCATCGACGTGAACGTGTCGGTGGACATCGACGCCACCGCGGTCAAGGCGGGCGCCAGCGCCACCAAGACGTTCCAGGTGGACGTGGCCGGCAAGAAGCTCGACGTGACCGTGGACCTGAGCGCCGCGGGCGCGGTGGGCGCGGACGGCAAGCTGAACCTCAACCTCCACATCGGCACCGACGGCAACGTCACCATCAACGCAGGCGCTCAGGGCTTCGCGGGGGCGCGCGGCGCGCTCACCGGCGGGGTCACCGTATCGCACGACGGCAAGGAGCTGGCCAAGGGCAGCGTGGAGCTGAGCGCCACCGCGGGCGTGGGCTTCAACGCGCACGCCAACCTCGAGCTCAAGGACGGGGGCCTGAACTTCGACGTGGGCGCGGAGGCCACGGCGACGGCGGGCTTCGGCGTGGACGTCAAGGGCAACGTCAACGGCGCCAACACGGTGAAGTTCCTCGGCGAGGTGCTGGGCGGGCTGGCCGGCCAGGGCGTGAAGTGGGCCGGCGACGAGCTGAAGAACGTGTCCCACTGGGCGGGCGACCGCTTCCAGGACGTGAAGAGCTTCATCGACCACATGATCCCGGACATCCACCTCCCGGACATCCACCTCCCGCACTTCTAAAACCCTTCCATGGCCGGACGGCACAGCGCGAAAGAGGGCTTCAACCTGATGGGGATGGGGCTGCTGAAGGAGGCAGCCCGCGAGTTCGAGGGAGCGCTGGAGCAGGACCCGAAGGACGTGACGGCCCTGGTGGGGCTGGCGAGGCTGCACCTGGCGCGCCACCAACCGGACGAGGCCCGGCAGCTGCTGGAGCGCGTGCTATCGCTGCACCCGAACCACCCGGAGGCGCGAGGCTTCCTGGCGCGGCTGCGTGCCGAGCAGGACAAGGACGAGGGCGCGCTCGACGAGCTTCGCGCCCTGGCGGCGGACCCACAGGCCGGCTTCACCGAGTTCTACAACCTGGGCCACGCCCTCCTGTCCATGCCGGGCCAGGAGGAAGAGGCGGCGCAGGCCTTCGTGCAGGCGCTGAAGGTGGAGCCGAAGAACCCGCACGCGACGACGTACCTGGGCGTGGCGGTGTGGCGGCAGGGGCAGCTCCCGCAGGCGCTCAAGTGCTTCAAGTACGCGGCGACGCTGGCCCCGCGCGAGTCGCTGCCGCTACAGCTCGCGGCGAAGGTGCTGGTGCAGCAGGGCCAGCCGGACCAGGCGCAGCAGGTGCTGGCGCTGGCCCTCCAGCGCGCGCCGCGCAAGCCGGAGCTGCACGAGGAGTTCATCAAGCTCTGCCTGTTCTCCAACAACGGGAAGGCGGCGCTGCAGTCGGTGCTCGAGCTGCGGCAGCTCGATCCGCGGAGCCCCACGGGGCCGTACCTGCACGGGCTGGTGATGCTGACGAGCGGGAAGGTGGAGGACGCGCGGCGCACCTTCCGCGAGGCGCTGGCGCTGGCGCCGGACTCGTGGGAGGCGCGGCTGGGGCTGGCTCGGGCGCTGCAACTCGGTGAGAAGAAGGACCTCACGGAGGCGGTGCGGCTGCTGGAGGAGGCGGTGGCCCAGGCTCCCACGGAGCCGGGCCCGGTGAATGAGCTCGCGGTGCACTACCTGGCGAAGCCGGAGACGGCGGGCCGGGCGAAGGCGCTGCTGGAGAAGGTGCTCGAGGCGCACCCGGACGAGCCGGGCGCGAACCTGAACATGGCGCTGGCGCTGGTGAAGACAGACAAGGCTGCCGCGGCGCGGCATGCGCGCAAGGCGCTCGAGAGCTCGGAGCCGAGTGTGCGGGAGCAAGCGGAGCGGCTCCTGAAGCAGGTGGCTTGAGGACTGGTTGACTTCACTCCCCAGGGGGCCCGGTACTTTTCGCCGCGAAGCGTCAACATGAAAACGTTTACATCCGAGTGAGAAAACGTTTCCATAACGCAAGGCAATGACCGGAATCGCGCGAGGCGGCTCGGAGGCGAGCATCAAGGACGTGGCTCGCAAGGCCCGCGTCTCGATCGCGTCGGTGTCGCGAGTCATGAATGGCCATGACAACGTGGGCGAGGAGACACGGGCCCGCGTGCTGGCGGCGGTGCACTCCCTTCATTATGTGCCTCACAGCGGTGCGCGCAGCCTGATCACCCAACGGACGAACGTCGTAGGCGTCCTGCTCCCCGATCTGCACGGCGAGTTCTTCTCTGAGATCATCCGCGGCATCGATGCCGTGGCGCGCCTCCGGCGCCTGCAACTCTTGCTGTCGAGCACGCACGGAGATGCGGCGGAGCTCGCCGTCGCGATCCGCACCATGCGCGGCAGGGTGGATGGGCTGCTCGTCATGTCGCCGCACGCCGACGCCGCGCTCCTGGACAAGAACCTGCCCAGTGCCCTGCCGATCGTGCTCATCAACACCCCGCTGAAAGACACCCGGCACTCGACGCTGACCATCGACAGCTACCACGGCGCACGCGCCATGGTCAGCCATCTGATCGCACGTGGCCACCGGCGTATCGCGCACGTGGCGGGACCAGGGCTCAACTCCGACGCCCTGGAGCGGCTGCGCGGCTATCGCGACGAGATGGCGCGCTCTCTGCCGCGGGTAGCGCCACAGGTGCTGCCGGGAGACTTCAGCGAGAAGTCGGGTTACCTCGCCGGGCGACACCTGGCCGCCCAGCATGACCGCCCCGACGCGGTCTTTGCCGCCAACGACGTGATCGCGGTCGGCTGCGTGGTCGCCTTCCGGGAGGCTGGCTTGCGCGTCCCCAGCGACATCGCAGTGGCAGGGTTTGATGACATCCCGCTCGCCTCGCTGGTCAGCCCCGCCCTCACGACGGTGCGCGTGCAGATCGCCGAGCTCGGCCGGTCCGCGCTAGAGCAGCTCCTGCTCAGCATCGAGAGCCCTGCGCGCACGCGGCCGGTCTCGCGCGCCCTGGTGCCCGAAGTCGTGGTTCGTGAATCTTGCGGCGCCGAGCAGGCGCCCAAACGACGCTCCCACCGTCGAGCCGAGAGGTCGCCATGAAATCAACGAGGAAGCCGAGCAGCAAGATCGACCAGATGTGGAGTGTGCTGGGGTTGGTGGTGTTGCTCATGGCCATGCCCGCGCTCGCGCAGAAGACGACGGCGACCGTGCGGGTCAAGCTGAGCGCTCCTTCCGGGACGACCACCGGCGTGAGCGTGCTCGCCGTGAACACCAACAGCGGCTTCTCGACGAAAGGGACCGCACGCGCGGACGGCACTCACCTCCTGACCGGCCTGGAGCCCGGCGAGTATGTGATCACCGCGACCCAGCCGGGTGGCAAGGAGGTGTACCGGATGGTCAACGTTCAGGTCGGCCAGACGGTAGACCTGGACCTCAACCTCGCGGAGGAGATGCCCATCGATCTCGGCCAGGGCGAGACCATCGTCATCCAAGGAAAGACGAGCGAGAGCTCGACGGCGGAGATCGCCACCAACGTCAGCCGCGAAGAGATCGAGAACCTGCCTCAGGGCAACCGCAACTTCCTCAACTTCGCGGCGCTGGCGCCCGGCGTCCGCCTCTCCAACGACCAGTTCAACAAGAACTTCTCGTCTGGCGCGCTCGAGGCGCGCAACACCAACGTGTTCGTGGATGGCGTCAGCCTCAAGAACAACGTCATTGAGGGCGGGTTGGTCGGTCAAGACTCCAGCCGCGGAAACCCCTTCCCCCAGCTCGCGGTCAGCGGGTTCCGGGTGATCAGCCAGAACTACAAGGCCGAGTACGAGCAGGCCGGTGGCGCGATCATCTCCGCGATCACGCGCTCGGGCGGCAACGAGCTCCACAGCGATCTCTTCCTCACCTTCCAGAACCAAGCCCTGGTGGCCCGCAATTACTTCGACGTGCAGCGGGGCGTGCTGGAGCGGCCCGATCTGTTGAGCTCTCAGTTCGGTGCGTCGGTCGGTGGCCCCGTGGTGAAGGACAAGCTGCACTTCTTCGTGACCTATGAGGGCAACCTCCAGAATCGCGCGAACCAGGTGACGCTGGGCAATGCGTTGCCGGAGAACATGAGCAGGTTCGGCGATTTCCAAGGCAGCTTCGGGAGCCCCTTCCGCGAGCACCTCGGCTTCGCAAAGCTGACCTGGCGGATGGCCGACAACCAGACCGTGGATCTCAGCGCCAGCCTCCGGTCCGAGACCGATATCCGCAGCTTCGGCGGCGCGGTGAGCGTCGAGAGCGCCGAGAACGTGCGGAACAATGTGATCACCGCCTCGGCCAGGCATCAGCTGCGGCTGGGCTCGTTGACGAACGAAGCCACGCTTCAGTTCCTCCGCTCGGAGTTCAACCCGACTGCCGCGAACCCCGGGCTGATTGGCCAGGACTACGAGGGCGTCATCCGGATCGGCGGCCGCGACACCAGCCAGGACATCGGCCAGCAGGCGCTCACGTTGCGCGATGACGTGACGTTCACGAACTTCGAGTTGGCTGGCCAGCACGTGGTGAAGACTGGCGCCAAGGTCTCCCTCCAGAATTACAAAGTCGAGCGCACGCTCTACGGCAACCCCGTATTCCGCTTCCGTCAGGACTCCGCCAACAACCTCAGCTACGACTTCCCGGCCGAAGCCTCCTATGGCGTCGGCGACCCGAAGGCGGCGGCCGCCAATACGCAGTTCGGTGTGTACGTCCAGGACGATTGGGAGATCGCCCGGAGGCTGACCTTGAACGTGGGCGTCCGGTGGGATGTCGAGAGCAACCCGCTGAACAACGATTACGTCACCCCTCCGGATGTCCGCGCGGCGGTGGAGGAGCTCGCGCGCATGGTCGAGCCGACGAACGGGCCCGACTTCTTCCCCGTCGACAAGTACCTCACCGACGGGACCCAGCGCCCCGTGTTCCTGGGCGCAATCCAGCCGCGGCTCGGCGTGGCGTTCGACGTGAAGGACAACGGAAACACCGTCCTCTTCGCTGGCGCTGGGCGCTACTATGACCGCACGTTGTTCAACACCGGGGTGGACGAGCGGCTCCGCCTTCAGTACCAGGTCCGCACCTTCCGGTTCTCGCAGGACGGCTCCCCCCGCGGTGGCCAGCCGACCATCGCCTGGCGGCCCGAGTACTTGAGCAAGGCGGGGCTCGACTCGCTGATCGACAGCGGCGTGGCTCCCGCCCCGGAGATCTACCTCCTCGAGAACGACACCAAGCCACAGTTCAGCGACCAGTTCAGCGGCGGCGTCCGGCAACGGGTCGGACCGGTCAACACCTCGGCCACGCTCACGTACATTCGCAGCCAGAACGGCGTCGGCTTCTACCCCGCCAACCGCAGGTCGACGGGGAACCGCGACTTCATCCCCACACCGGGCGGCTTCGGCAATGTCTTGATCTCGGTCGACGACCGGACCTCCACCTATCGCAGCCTGCAGATCTCGGCGGAGAAGCCCTACTCGAGCGAGCTCTCGAAGGGAGGCTTTCAGTGGGGCGCGTCCCTGGCCTACACCTACGGCATCGCCAGGGAGCGCGGAACGCTCTTCAACTTCGACTACCCGACCGTCAAGGACAGCCCCATCACTCCCACCGATACCGATGAGCGCCATCGCCTCGTGCTCTCGGGCATCGTGGGGCTGCCGCTGGAGGTCAGGCTGTCCACGCTGATCACGCTCGGCTCCGGCCAGCCCTTCACCATCGCCGATGCGTCCCAGGGCTACGGCCCCGACCAGTTCGTGCTCCGCCGCAATGGAGGCCGGGCGGATGGCCTCATCCAGTTCAGCCAGGTGGATGTCCGGCTGGCGAAGGACTTCATGGTCTCCGACCACCGCCGGATCAGCGCCTTCGCGGAGTGCTTCAACCTCTTCAACGCCAAGAACTTCGGAGGCTACAACGGGTCCATTTCGCCCGCCTCGGATCCTCCGAACCCGAACTTCGGCATGCCCTCGGTCCTGGTCGGTCCGCCGCGCAGCTTCCAGTTCGGCATGGGCTACAGCTTCTGAAGAGGCGCTTCCACGTGATGGCACGCCAAGGGAGCCACCCGCTGCTCTCCGCCGTGGCGGCTGTGTCACTGCTCTCGAGCGCGATCGCGGGCTGCACCGACAGCCACCCGAATCTGCGCTCGTCCCCGGGGGCCGAGGGAAGCTCGGCGCAAGAGGTGCTGGACGATCTGGAGGAGCGGACCTTCCGCTACTTCTGGGAGACGGCGAACCCAGAGAACGGCCTGGTCCCGGATCGGTATCCAAGCCCGTCCTTCAGCAGCATCGCCGCGGTTGGCTTCGGGCTGACGGCTTACGGCATCGGCGTCGAGCGCGGCTATGTCAGCCGCGAAGCCGCCCGCGAGCGCGTGCTCACCACGCTGCGCTTCCTCCGCTCCGCGCCGCAGGGCCCCGAGGCCCGCGGCGTGAGCGGCCACCAGGGGTTCTTCTACCACTTCCTGGACATGAAGTCGGGGCGCCGCTTCGAGTCGACCGAGCTCTCCACCGTCGACACCACCTGGCTCCTCGGGGGAGTGCTGTTCGCGCAGTCCTACTTCGACGGTGCCGATCCGCGGGAGGCAGAGATCCGGACGCTGGCCGACGAGCTCTATCGCCGGGTCGACTGGCGCTGGGCGCAGGCGCGCTCGCCCGCCATCGCGCACGGCTGGTCGCCGGAGTCCGGCTTCATCGCCTATGACTGGATTGGCTACAACGAGGCGATGTTGGTGGTGCTCCTCGCGCTGGGCTCGCCGACCTTTCCCGCCGAGCCGGAGGCCTGGCAGGCCTGGACCTCCGGCTACGAGAAGGACTGGGGCACCTTCTTCGGCCAGGAGCATCTGGCCTTTCCTCCGCTCTTCGGCCACCAGTACAGCCAGGTGTGGGTGGACTTCCGCGGCATCCGGGACGGCTACATGCGGGGTCGCGGGATCGACTATTTCGAGAACAGCCGCCGGGCCACGTATGCGCAGCGCGCGTATGCGATGGCCAATCCCCAAGGCTGGAAGGGCTACGGCCAGGACATCTGGGGACTGACCGCCTGCGACGGGCCGGCCGAAGCGGAGCTCGACTATCAGGGGAGGCGCCGGATGTTTCGCGGCTACTCCGCCCGCGGCCCGGGCTTCAATGACGACGGCACGCTGGCGCCCACCGCGGCCGCCTCCTCCATCCCGTTCGCGCCCGAGATCGCCATCCCGGCGATCATGGAATTGCGCCGCCGCTACGGCGAGCACATCTATTCCACCTACGGTTTTCTGGACTCCTTCAATCCCAGCTTCGAATACGACGTTCCGCTCCAGGAGGGCCGCCGAGTGCCGGGCCTCGGTTGGGTGGCCGACGACTATCTCGGCATCGACCAGGGGCCGATCCTCGCCATGATCGAAAACTACCGGAGCCAGCTCATCTGGCGGGTGATGCGCAAGAACCCCTATCTCCGCGCAGGCCTCGAGCGCGCGGGGTTCCAAGGTGGCTGGCTCGAGGAGGAGAAGTGACGATGGCGGGCGCGCGGTCAACGCGGCTGGGAGCACGCTGGCTCGCCGTCGCCGCGCTCGTCTGTTGCGGGGCCTCCTGTTCCAGGCCGGCGTCAGGCGAGATCGTCCTCCAGTTCTGGGCGATGGGCCGGGAAGGTGAGGTGGTGGCCGAGCTGACACGCGCCTTCGAGGCCAGCCATCCCGGGATCCGCGTCAAGGTGCAGCAGATTCCCTGGCAGGGGGCGCATGAGAAGCTCTTGACCGCGTTCGTGGGCGACGCGACGCCCGATCTGGCGCAGCTGGGGAACACCTGGATCCCGGAGTTCGCCTCGCTCGGCGCGCTCTCCGCGCTGGATCCGGCCGTGGCGGCATCGACCGTCATCGAACCGAAGGACTACTTTCCCGGCATCTGGGACACCAACGTCATCGAGGGCCGGCTCTTCGGAGTGCCCTGGTATGTCGACACGCGGGTGCTCTTCTACCGGCGCGACCTCTTGGCCCAGGCGGGATTTTCCCACCCACCCAAGAGCTGGGGCGAATGGATGGAGATGCTCGTCGCCATCAAGCGGCTGCCTGGCGCGGAGCACTATTCGATCCTGGTGCCGCTCAACGAGTTCGAGCCGCTGCTCCTCCTCGGGCTGCAGCAGGAAGAGCCGCTCCTGCGCGAGGGCGGCCGCTGGGGCAACTTCCGCAGCCCGGGCTTTCGGCGTGCCCTGGGCTTCTACCTGGAGCTGTTCGACAGGGAACTGGCGCCACGCGCGACCAACACCCAGATCGCCAATGTGTGGAACGAGTTTGGCCGCGGCTATTTCGCCTTCTACATCACCGGTCCCTGGAACATCGGTGAGTTCAAGCGCCGGCTGCCCCCGGAGCTTCAAGGCAGCTGGATGACGGCCCCACTGCCCGGGCCCGAGGGCGCCGGCCTGTCGAATGCCGGAGGCTCGAGCCTGGTGGTGTTCGCGGGCTCGCCGCGCAAGGAGGCGGCCTGGAAGCTCATCGAGTACCTGTCGCGGCCGGAGGTTCAGCGTCGCTTCTACGAGCTGTCCGGCAACCTGCCGCCCCGGCGGTCGAGCTGGGATGACCCGGTGCTCGGCGGCGACATCCATGCCGCCGCGTTCCGCGAGCAGCTCGAGCGGGTCGAGCCCACCCCCAAGGTGCCGGAGTGGGAGCGCATCGCGACCGAGATGAGAATCGTCGCCGAGCAGGCGGCGCATGGAGGCTTGTCCGTCGACGCCGCGGCCGCGGAGCTGGATGCGCGCGCCGATCGCATCCTGGAGAAGCGGCGGTGGATCCTGGCGCGGGAGGCGGGAGAGTGAGGGCCGCTCGCGCCGGGTGGTTGTTCGTGACGCCCGCCCTGCTGATGATCGCTGTCTTCTTCTTCCTCCCGGTCCTGGCCGCGCTCGGCCTCAGTCTGACGGACTTCGACATCTATGCCCTGGCCCGCCTCGACAATCTCCGCTTCGTCGGGGGGGGCAACTACCTGCACCTGCTCCAGGCTCCACTCTTCTGGAAGGCGCTGGGAAACACGCTCCTCTTCGTCATCGCCGGGGTTCCGCTCTCCATCGCGGTCTCCCTCGGCACGGCGCTGCTCCTCCACTCGGCGGTGGCGCGCGGCAAGGCGATCTTCCGCACCGCGCTCTTCGCGCCAGTTGTCACCACCCTGGTCGCGGTCGCGGTGATCTGGAACTACCTGCTCCACACCCGCTACGGCCTCATCAACTACCTCATGGGACGGGCTGGCCTCCATCCGATCGACTGGCTCGGCGATCCCCACTGGGCAATGCCGGCGATCATCCTGTTCGCGGTGTGGAAGAACTTTGGCTTCAACATGGTGATCTTCCTGGCCGCGCTGCAGAGCATCCCGGAGGAACTGTACGAGGCCGCGCGCATCGAAGGTGCCACCGCCACCCAGCAGCTGCGCTTCGTGACTCTGCCCGCGCTGGCTCCCACGCTGGTCCTGGTCAGCACCCTGACGATGGCCGGCTACTTCCAGCTCTTCGCCGAGCCCTACGTCATGACCCAGGGCGGCCCGCTGCAGAGCACGACCAGCGTCCTCTATTTCATGTACGAAGAGGGCTTCAAGTGGTGGAACCTCGGCTCTGCCTCGGCGGTCGCCTTCCTCCTCTTCCTGCTGATATTCGCCGTGACGATGGCGCAGTCCTTCGCCCTGCGTCGCTGGAGTGAGCCATGACGCCGCGGGCGCGCGCCATCCTGGTGAATGCGTCATTGTTCGCGGCCGCGGTGGTCAGCCTGGGTCCCCTCTTGTGGATGGTGTCGGTGTCCTTCATGGCCCCGGGGGAGGCGAGCAACACTCCACCTCCGCTGCTCCCGCACGAGGCCACGCTCGTGAACTACCGCCAGCTCTTCGAGCAGACCGGCATGGGCCGCAGCTTCGCTAACAGCCTGTTCCTGGCCACGGCGACCACCCTGCTGGCGCTCGTCTTCAACGTCAGCGCGGGGTATGCGTTCGCCAAGCTGCGCTTCGCTGGCCGCGAGCGCATCTTCCGGACCCTGCTGGGCGCCCTCATCCTCCCGGCACAGGTCGCCATGATCCCCCTGTTCCTGCTGCTCAAGCACATGGGGCTCGTCAACACCTACCTGGGCGTGCTGCTCCCGTCCGTGGCGAACGTCTTCGGCATCTTCCTGGTGCGCCAGTACGCGCTCTCCATTCCGGACGAGATGCTGGAGGCGGCTCGCATCGACGGGGCAGGGGAGCTCCGCCTCTTCTGGTCGATCGTACTCCCGACGCTGGGGCCGATCCTGGTCACCCTGGCGATATTCACCTTCCTCGGCTCGTGGAATGACTTTCTCTGGCCGCTCATCGTGCTCACCAGCGATGATCTTCACACGCTGCCAGTCGCGCTGGCTTCGCTGACACGCGAGCACGTGCAAGACAGCGAGTTGATGATGGCCGGCGGCGTCATCACCGTGCTACCGGTCCTGGCGCTGTTCCTGGTGCTGCAGCGCTACTACATCCAGGGTCTCCTGGCAGGAAGCGTCAAGGGATGAATATGACAAAGACCATTGAGTTTCCGCGCGGCTTCCTCTGGGGCAGCGCCACCTCGGCCTATCAGATCGAGGGCTCGCCGCTCGCGGACGGAGCCGGCCCCAACATCTGGCAACGCTTCATGCACACGCCCGGTCTGGTGCCCAGCGGCGATACCGGAGATGTGGCCAGCGATCACTACCGGCGCTACGCGAGCGATGTGGCGCTCATGCGCGAGCTGGGCATGCAGGCGTATCGCTTCAGCATCGCCTGGAGCCGCATCCTGCCCAACGGCAAGGGCGCCGTGAACCAGGCGGGCCTCGACTTCTACGATCGGCTCGTCGACGCGCTGCTGAAGAATGGTATCGAGCCGCTCATCACGCTCTTTCACTGGGACCTGCCGGCCGCGCTGGATGATCTCGGTGGCTGGCTCAATCCAGATATCGCGAACTGGTTCGCCGACTATGGGACTGCGGTGTTCCGCCGGCTCGACGACCGGGTGAAGAAGTGGTTCACCCTGAACGAGCCGTGGGTCGTGTCCGACGGCGGCTACCTGCACGGCGCGCTGGCCCCCGGCCACAAGAATCGGTTCGAGGCGCCGATCGCCTCGCGAAACCTCATGCGGGCGCATGGCGCGGCGGTGCAGGCTTATCGCGCCACGGGCAAGCACCAGATAGGCCTGGTGGTGAACCTCGAGCCCAAGTATCCCGCCTCTGACAGCGCGGAGGACCAGGCGGCAACGGTGCGCGCGGATGCGTACATGAACCGGCAGTACCTCGATCCCGCGCTGCTCGGGAGTTGTCCGGACACCGAGCTGGCCGAGATCTTCGGCGAGGCGTGGCAGCCCTGGGCAGCGGAGGCGCTGAGGCTGACCCGGCAGCCGATCGACTTTCTCGGGATCAACTACTACACGCGCAGCGTGACGCGCTTTGACGAGCGCTCCTGGCCGCTGCGGGCCGCGCCGGTGCGGCAGAAGCAGGCCACGTACACCGAGACGGGATGGGAGGTGTTCGAGCAGGGCCTCATCGACACGCTGGTTCAGGTGAAGAAGCGCTACGGAGATATTCCGCTCTACATCACCGAGAATGGCGCCGCCTTCTTCGATCCTCCGGTCGCCGAGGGCGATCGCATCCGGGATCCGCTGCGAGTCGATTACCTGCGCAAGCACCTCACGGCCGTCCACACCGCCATTCAGCAGGGCATCGATGTCCGGGGCTACATGGTCTGGTCCCTGCTCGACAACCTCGAGTGGTCACTCGGCTTCGCCAAGCGGTTCGGCATCGTCCACGTCGACTTCGAGAGCCAGAAGCGAACTCCCAAGGACAGCGCACGCTTCTACTCGCGCGTGATCGCCACCCATGGCGCCGCCTTGAGCGAGCCGCCAGACGAAGCCGGTGCTCGCTGAGCCGTTTCCCGCCTCAGGCCTGACTGCGTCATCCAGCAGCCCGTGCCTCACGCATCGATCCGGCGGAGGCGCTGCGCCGGCCGTGGAGTGAGCCGTCCGTCCGATGTCCAGGTGCATTACCTGCCCGCCCAGAAGGTCCAGATCGTGGCGGCGTACCGGGCCCAGTCGCCTTCCCGGGTGTCGAGGTGGAGGAACGGCAGCACGCTCTTGCGCAGCCCGTCCCAGCGGCGGCGCTGGGACTGGATGACCGCGTCCAGAGCCGCCTCGCGCCCGCCGTACCACGCATCCATGCCTTGGGCCCACTGCTCCTCCTGGCGATCCACCCGCTCGATGGCGCGCCGCTCGGCATGCGGCTCCGGATAGCTCAGCAGCAGATGGGCCGTCCCGAGCCGCCCGAGCCATTCGTCGAACCGCACCAGCCGGTCCCACTCCGGAAACAGCGCGTAGGTGGTGAGGTGGAACCGCTCGACGATGAAGGAGCGGGCCGGGGAGGCGGCCAACTCCCGCTCCATCCGCTGCAGGGTACCTTCGAGCGCCTCGAAGGTCGGCCGGGCCCGCCAGGCCGGATCCTTCACCTGGTCCATGATCTGGCCCAGCGTGTCGTCCTCATAGATGAAGTGCGTGTCCGCACCTTCCGGCAGTGCCTCGATACGAGCGCGCAGCTCCTTGAGGACGGAGCTCTTCCCCGCGCCGGTGATGCCGTCAATGATCAGGATCCGCTTCATGCTCATGCTTGGCTGCCTCGGAGGTTTATTCTGGATCCAAGGCCCAGGTTCCTTCCTCCCACCGCTGCAAGGCCTGCTGCGCCTCGAATGGTACCAACCCCTCACCCTTGGCGGCCTCTTCTAAAACCGCCTTGGCCTCCGCCGTGCGATGGCGGAGCAGGCGGGCCGCTGTGGTGACCCTTACATCTAGGCGCGGGTGCTTTAGAAGAACAGCCAGTGCATCTCGCCCGGCATTGCCATGGGCCCGGAGCTTGTCAAACGCGGCGTTATACCTCCGGGCATGTTTGTTCCCTGTCTTGGCGTCTCCCCTCCAGATCGCATCGGTCTGCGCGGCAACGTCCTCGGCGAACTGCTCGACGAGTTCCTCCAGATCCATTACCAGATCCCCTTCTTGACGTTCTCAATCGCCAGAAGCCCAAACTTGCGCTGGGCCTCGTATGACTGAGTGCTCAACCACTGCCGCACGGTCAGGCTGTTCGAGCCTGTGATATTGCCTCGAATGGAGGAGTAGAGCGCGCTGATACGCGTGTGCAGCCCCTTTTCCAGAGGGATGACGTTCTCGGTGTTGTGGAGGGCATGAGGCCCGAACCGCTCCACGTTGCCTGGTGTCTGCTCGACGATGTGGTGCCACTGCTGGCCCTCTCCCGCCGAGCCCAAGGCATTCTTGAGGCCGCTGAACGAGCCCCAGGATCTGAAGCCGGTGGGATTGACCCCAACTGCGGATCCGCCTCCGCCCATGCTCTGGGCCACCATGGCGACCGCCGTGGCTGGCAGGGAGATGACGATGGTGGTTCCTACAACGGCCACCGTGCTCACCTGTCCCACGTTCCCCAGGTTGATACCCACCTGGGAGGCCCCCAGTGCCGCCGCCTCCGAGAAGCTGGGCAGCATCGCCAACCGCGAGGCCAGCCACGCCGAGCCCCCCGCCATGCCATGGCTCACCACGGCCGTCACCGCGAGCACGAAGACGCGCGCCACCTCCGGTCCCACACGGTCCGCGAAGTGCTGGCTGGCTTGCTCCAACTCCTCGAGGGTCGTGGCTTTGTCAGGAGGGTTTCAGTCTACGGGAACGTTATCCCACCCTGTGAAGGGCTCGGAGCTCTGACTGAGGACGTCTCTGGCTTGGAGCCCCACCTATTCGGTAGGGTTGCACCTGCAAGCGTGCTCGCTTTGCTCCTGGAGCGTCCCCGTGTCTCACCCCCCGTCCACAGACCCGCGCACCTTCGTCCACGGCTCGTTGGTAGGCCCCTGGCGCATCCTGGAGCTGCATGATTTCGGTTCCTTCGGCGCCATCTACCGAGTCGAGCGCGCCGGTTCCCCCGAAGCGGGCCCCTTCGCGCTGAAGATCGCCCTACAGCCCGAGGACCCGCGCTTCTCCCGGGAAGTGGAGTTGCTCCAGCGCGGAGTGCACCCCTCGATTCCGCGCTACGAGGACAGTGGCGGGTGGGCTGGACCCGATGGCCGAACCTTCCCCTATGTCGTGATGGAGTGGGTGCAGGGCCGGCTGTTGTACGAGTGGGCGCGAGTGCACAAGCCCACCTCGGGCGAGGTGCTGTGGGTGCTAGCGCAGGTGGCCTCGGCGCTGGCGCTCGTGCATGCGGACGGGGGAGTGCACCGGGACGTGAAGGGGGACAACATTCTGGTGACTGCTGGGGGCCGTGCGGTGTTGCTGGACTGGGGAGGAGGCACCTACGCGGGAGCCAAGGCCTTGACGGATACGCTGCTGCCGCCGGGCACCTCGAACTACCGGGCACCCGAGGCGGTGCGCTGGGCGTGGGCTCACCGGAGGACGAAAGGAGAGTCCTACCAGGCGGGCCCCGTTGATGACGTGTATGCGCTTGGGGTGACGGCGTATCGACTGTGTACAGGCATCTATCCGCCAGCGCCCGAAGAGGGCAGTGGGCCGCCGCGTCGGCTGCTGGCGCCGAGCGATCTGGCCACGGTGAGCGTGGGATTGGAGCGTCTGGTTCTAGCCTGTCTCTTGGAGGACCCCAGGGCTCGCCCGCTCGCTGCGGCGCTGGCCATCGGCCTGTCCGCCGCTGCCAAGGAGCAGGAGGCCGCCCAGCCCATTGCTCCCACCTCTGCTGCGGCGGACACGGAGCAGACCTCGCACCCGGGGCACCGGCGTCGGTGGGCGGTACCTGCATGGCTCTCGCTGGGGGCGGCGGCTGTCGCGGGAGTCCTGCTGGGGGTCGCCTTGTCGGAACTCCTGCGCCCTAGGCCGAACTCCCCGGCAGCGCCAGAGCGTTCTCCTGACATCGCCGCGCATGTACTCAAGACGCCTTCTCCCGAGGCGCCAGATGGAGGCGTGGGGGATGAGGCTTTGGCCAGTGTGGTAGATGCCCCGCGTCCCGGAAGTCCGTCCTACGCGCTTGCCCTGCCCATGCGGCGCCAGCCTTTCCCCGGGCAGACGAAACCGCCGTGCGACCCCGAGATGCAGCAGAAGGCCATCAACGGAGGATGCTGGGTGGGACCCCTCGGTACGAAGAAGCCCCCCTGCGGCCCGAAAGCGTTCGACTACGAAGACGGCTGCTATATGCCCGTACTCGATGCGCCACGCGCACCCACCAGCGAGGACCCGAGATGACGCTGCACAGGCTCGCCCGCCCTGTGCAATCCTGGCTCGAGATTGCTGGCCTCAAGGGGCCGAGCGCCCGCCGATCTCCGGGAAACGTTCGTAGACGTGCAGGAGCGCCGCGAGGTGCGCGGGGTTGTCGAGATCGAGAGGCGCATCCGTGAGCCGGACCACCCACCCTCCCATTGCGGTGCGCCGCGCCCGTGAGAGCAGCTCCGCGTCGCGGGTGGGGTCCGGGAAACCGATGGCCCGTGCGGCATCGGCCGACCAGTAGTTCAGCCACCCGAGGCGATGCGGAATCTCAGGCGAGCGCATGTCCCTCGGGGGTTTGATCGAGGGAAGCCCCCGGGGTGGTGCCGCCATGTCAGTTGGCACATTTTTCGTCTGGCGCACGATGTCCAACCCCGCGCTGAAGGGCGTTGCATGCCCCCAGAACGCGCACGCGGCCTCCGCCACGGCCTCCAGCACCTCCGGTGCCGCCGCGGTGCCAGTCGCGGCGAGTGGCAGCTTGGCATGGACTTCCAACTGGGCCTGACCGCCTGGAGAACTGCTCGCTGGGCTTTCCCACCCCGTCACGGTCACTCGGAAGGTGTCATCGCCGTTGCGCAGGAGCGGAAATCCCCCATCCATCCTTGTTCGGGCGACAAAGGCATCGCGATCTGGAAGGGGGATGAGCTGCCCCTCTTCGGAAATCATCCACCCCAGGTGCATGCCGGGGAGTGCGCGTTCCATGGCATGAACAACGGCCACGGGGCGGTCATCATCGCGCGCGAGAGCGGGCGCGTAGATGATCATGCCCAGGTGATTTCGTTGCGTGGCAGGCATTTCAGCACCACCCCATGACGACGATGAGGCCCCTGAGTTCTGGCTCCGCGTACTCCAGTGCGGCTTTGTGTGAGGCGCTGAGCACGCCGATCCGGAAGCCAAAGCCGCAGGCCCTGGCAAGGTCGCGCTCAATCCGCAACTTCGGCACCTGGCTTCTGACCACAATCTGCTGAAGCTCGTCCGTGTACGTGTCGAAGTTGTCGGTTTTGACCTCCCACAGCGTGCGCGTGGCCGATTGCAGCGCGTCGAAGTTCTTCCCATTCACGAACACATCCCAGCCGGGGAAGCTGTTGTTCGGGATTTTGTCGGCGCATTTGTTGTGCGGGTCATTACCGCCCAAGTGTGGCACCGGGACAGGCTTGCACTCCGGGCGGCGCTCCCGGTCCGTGGCCTCGGGGGGCAGCGGGGGCGGCCAGTCTGGCCCTATGGGCCCCGGCTTGGGCCTTCGTTTCGCCAAGGGTTCCAGAGGGGCGGGCTTTGTTTCAGGCACCGGCCTGACTTTCTCGGGACGGACCCCTTTCAGTTCATTCGAATCCAGTTCTTCTTTGATGGCGATGGCCACTACCACTACGCCGACGATGACCACCGCTCCCACGACAAGCTCCGGCTGCGTCAACAGGCAGATGCCGACCATCGTTTCCAGGGTGGCCGCATCCGCCGACGCCACGGGGCATCGTCGCTCGGTATCGCGAAAGCGAATCCTCCGGGTGTCGAGCGCGTGAAAGCACCGCTCCACCACCACGGGCCAGGGATGGGAAGCCTCCTGGACGACGCACCGCCCCTCGTCCTTCCAGGGCAACGCCGCTGCTCTCTGGAGGTTGGTTCGCCTCGCGGTTCGGGCCGCTGGCTCTTTCGGGCTCGGCTCCGTCGTCGCGCAGGCCGAGAGAAGGAGCACAAGTGCGATGCAAGCTCGGAAACGCATGATCACGTCCTTCAATCAAATAAGTGCACCGTGGGCTTTCAGCTTCATGCTCTTTCCTTCCACGTCGAAGGAAGACGACGCTGTTCGTTAGGACAGTGTATGGACGGGAAGCGCTGTTTGGGTGGAATAGAGAAATCAGAGCATTACTGCTTGTTGCCAAGCGCTGAAGACAAGTTTGGCGAACTCTCCACTCCGGACGGCTGAACGAATCTGCTTGCCTTCTAAGGGAACGATTAGCAGCCGTTCTCGGGTGCCCCGTAACATTTCACTGGTCACCGTTTCGGTAAAACCGTTCCACGAGACAAGAAATCCTAGCGAGCAGCGCTCGCTACGATTGGAGAGTTTGCTCCGAAATATGACGAACTCATCTTTTCCGCATTTGCCAGACCAGTTCTTGCACTCGACCTCGGCAGTAGATGCCACGTCGACCTGTTCGATGAGCTTGTCTAGGGGCAAGTTGCCCCAATCTTCAATACGAGAAGCGGCTTCGGCGGCGCGACGACCGACTTCATTGGATACTTGCTCGGCAAACTCCTCAAGCTCTTCGGTGGTTTTCAGAGCTGCCTTGTAAGAGTCCGCCAGGGTCTTGCAAGGAAGGTTTCTAATCTCATAGACAAGCTGAACGTGGGCTCCGTCGTCGTCGTAGCTCACTAACTTGACGTCGCCGCGAATGCGCTCGCGCTTTTCAACGGCACGCCGAACCAGATCCATGTAGTGCTCAAGATTTAAAGGCCGGTACCAATATTTTCGAGACCATGTAAGGTCGACTTCCGCATGGAGGCTGTTCTTGGAGCGAATCAACACGCCGATCCAGTCAATATGTGTGACGCCTTCCTTAAGTTCGCCGATCCCCAGGCGCACGTTTTCAGGCAGATCCTTTAGGGCGAGGTCATCCAAAACTGCTGCAGGAAGATAGACATCTTCATCGTCGCCACAAGCCTTTTCAAGGAGACTACAGGCATTTTCGGGCTTCATTGATGATGCATTCCGGGCAGTTTGGGAGTTTGACTCGGCTCATAAGGGAAGACAGATGCTGAAGGCATCTTGGTGCGATATTTCACTCGCGCTTGAGGATCACGCCGTCGTCACTGACCGCGTAACTGATGCCAGCATCCACAAGGGTGGGTTTGAGTCCGCAGCGTTCATCCTCCTTGGGCATGAAGTGGATGAAGGTCATTCCTTCTCCACTGCGAACCCAAGCGTCATAGGTCTCGAGCTTGAGAAGACAGCGCGTATAAGGGTCATCCGTCGTCGAGGGCTCCGTTCCGATCGCTCGGAAGTCATCCATGGCGATCTGGAGCGCCTTGAGCTGGGGCCCTGTGAGGGTTGTTGTTGCGTCCTTGCTCCATTCCGGAAACTGAATCTTCTCGGCCACCTGTTCTGGCGCGAGCTGCGGCTTCCGATGGATATGGAAGCACCCTGTGCTCGTCAAGAGCAGCACTCCCAGGCCAAGCTTCTTCATCCAGGCACCTTCCACGAACAGGAGTCTCCGTTACTCGCCGCGTATGTCGTCAGCCACATGCTTGATGGGTTCAAACTTCCCGTCCTTCAGTTGAAATACCGTCCGATCTTGAAAGTCGTACAGATAGACTTCGCAAATCGGGTTGAACATCACGCGGAAGTAGAAATGTTGCCGCTGCGCTTGGAGATCCTCGGGAGAGAAGCGCGTGATGGCCGGATGGCCGTGGTAGTCCGCGTAGATGGTTGCATCCGGCGCGGCGGGGTCGCTCACCGCATCTGGGATGAAGCACTTTTTTCGTCCACCTGAGGCTTCCAATGGCGGCCCGAGCGGAGAGGGGTAGCTTGCATAGAACCGCGCATCCCCAGGCCGTTGGTAGATCAGGCCGCAGTACTCCTGCCCACCACGGCGATTGCCCGCCATTGCACCCGGTTTCTCGCGGATGACTTTGCAGAGCTCGGGCACAAGCACTTCCAACTCGTCAGCGGGACCCAGCAGTGGCCCGGCAACAACGAGGTGGTTTTGCGAGTCGTACCAGAACTTCGGGGGCTCGCCCGTAGCGCAAGCGCCGAGGAACCCTACGCATATGAATATGAGCGAGCACGCTGGAATGGCTATCTCACGGTTCTTCGGGCAGCGCATTCCAGCGAGTCTACCAGCCCACCGCCAGAAAACCCCAGCACCCAGGAGGAGAGGAGTGCTCTCCTCAAGAGCGCTGGGACAGGACTACGCGGTGGCCACCGCTTCCGGTTCCACCTTCAGCTTCAGGCTCTCGCCTTCCACGTCGAACCTCGCGACGCCGCCGTTCTTCAGCTCGCCGAACAGCAGCGCTTCGGCCAGTGGCTTCTTCAGGCTGTTGTCCACCAGCCGCGCCATGGGCCGCGCGCCGAAGGCCGGATCGTAGCCGTGCTCCGCCAGCCAGGCCTTCGCTCGAGTCGTCAGCTCCAGCTTCACCTTCTTCTCCACCAGCATCTTCTGGAGCAGCCCCACTTCCTTGTCCACCACCTTGAGGATCACCTCCGGCGACAGACCGCTGAACAGGATCCACCCGTCCAGCCGGTTGCGGAACTCCGGCGTGAACGTCCGCTCGATCGTCTTCTTCGCCTTCGACGCGTCCGCCGGCGCCTGGATGTCTCCGAAGCCGATGGACTTCGTGCTCATCTCCCGGGCTCCCGCGTTCGTCGTCAGGATGAGGATGATGTTGCGGAAGTCCGCCTTCCGGCCGTTGTTGTCCGTCAGCGTCGCGTGGTCCATCACCTGCAACAGGATGTTGAACAGGTCCGGGTGCGCCTTCTCGATCTCGTCCAGCACCAGCACCGCGTACGGGTGCTTGCGGATGGAGTCCGTCAGCAGGCCGCCCTGATCGAACCCCACGTACCCTGGAGGCGCGCCGATCAGCCGGCTCACCGTGTGCTTCTCCGAGTACTCGCTCATGTCGAAGCGCAGGAACTCCACCCCCAGCACCGCCGCCAGCTGCTTCGCCAGCTCCGTCTTTCCCACGCCCGTCGGGCCCGAGAACAGGAAGCTGCCGATCGGCTTCTCCGGCGAGCGCAGCCCGGACCGCGCCAGCTTGATGGTGCTCGTGAGGTTCCGGATGGCCTCGTCCTGGCCGAAGATGACTCCCTGCAGCTCCTTCTCCAGGTTCTGCAGCTGCACGCCCTCCTGCGCCGACACGCTCTTGGCGGGAATGCGCGCCATCTTCGCCACCACGTTCTCCACGTCCGCCATCGTCACCTTGCCGGTGCGCACGGCCTCGGGCTTCAGCTTCTCCGCCGCGCCCGTCTCGTCAATCACATCGATCGCCTTGTCCGGCAGGAACCGATCATTGATGTGCTTGGCCGACAGCTCCGCCGCCGCTCGGATGGCGTCCTCGTCGTACTTCACGCCGTGGTGCTCCTCGTAGCGGCTCTTGAGCCCCTCGAGGATCTTGATCGTGTCCTCCACCGACGGCTCCGGCACCTCAATCTTCTGGAAGCGCCGCGACAGCGCCCGGTCCCGCTCGAACGAGGCCTTGAACTCCTGGTAGGTGGTGGAGCCGATGCAGCGCAGCCGCCCGTTGGCCAGCGCCGGCTTCAGGATGTTGGACGCATCCATCGAGCCGCCGCTCGTGGCCCCCGCGCCGACGATGGTGTGGATCTCGTCGATGAAGAGGATGGCGTTGGGGTGCTCCTGCAGCTCCTTCAGCACGCCCTTGAGCCGCTCCTCGAACTGGCCGCGGAACTTCGTGCCCGCAAGCAGCGCGCCCATGTCCAGCGAGTACACCGTGGCGCCCTTGAGCACGTCCGGCACGCGGCCCTCGGTGATGTGCAGCGCCAGGCCCTCGGCGATGGCCGTCTTGCCCACCCCCGTCTCGCCCACGTACAGCGGGTTGTTCTTCCGCCGGCGGCACAGCACCTGGATGGTGCGCTCCAGCTCCTTCTCGCGGCCAATCAGCGGATCAATCCGCCCCGCCTTGGCCTCCTTGTTCAGCTCCGTGGTGTACGCCTCCAGCGGGCTCTTGCGCGGAGACTCCCCGTCCTCATCGTCCCCGGCCGGCACGCCGCGAGGCTCGCCCCCTCCCTCGGAGGAGGACTCGTCCTTGCTGATGCCGTGGGAGATGTAGTTGAGGAGATCCAACCGGGTGACGCCCTCCTGCTGCAGCAGGTAGAGCGCGTGGCTCTCCTCCTCGCGGAAGATGGCCACCAGCACGTCCCCGCCATCAATCTGCTTCTGCTCGGCGGACAGCGCGTGCATGGCGGCGCGGTGGAGCACCCGCTCCACGCCGATGGTCTGCTGCGGATCGGCCTCCGCGTCCTCGGGCAGGCGCTCGACCGTCTCCTCCAGGAAGGTCTCCAACCGTTCCTGCAGGCGCTTGACGTTGGCGCCGCACGCCTTGAGCACCTCGCGCGTGCGCGCGTCCTTCGTCAGCGCGAGCAGCAGGTGCTCGAGCGTGAGGTACTCGTGCCTCATCTTCCGCGCCTCCTCGAGGGCATTGCGGAAGCTCGTCTGCAACTCCTTGGCAATCAGCGGTCCAGCCACGATTCAACCTTCCTCTGGTTCCATCGAGAGGCGCAGCGGGAACCCATTGTCCTTCGCTGCCGCCTCCACAATCTTGATCTTCGTCTCGGCGACTTCATACGTATAAACGCCGGCCACGCCGATGCCGTTGTAATGAACGTGGAGCATGATCTGCACGGCATCCGTCTCGGATTTGTGGAAGACCTCCTTGAGGACGGCGACCACGAACTCCCGAGTCGTGTAGTTGTCGTTGTGCAGCAGCACCTTGTAGAGCGTGGGCTTCTTGAGCTTCTTCTCGGGCTTGGTTTGTGTGACGACGTTCTCGTCGTTTTCGAACTTCTGGGCCATGGGCTCTCTCTAAGACGCTCGAACAGGCCGAGCGCTTCAGCTCTCCTCTTTGAAACCCGTTTCCGCCTGCCACCGGGGCAGGCCAGCGCGGACGGCCGCCTGCTCCTGGAGGAGGAAGGCACGCACGGCCCGGTCCAGTCCAGGGTGAAGGAGCAGGTGCGCGCTGTAGGTGATGTGGGGCTCGAAGCCCCGGGTCAATTTGTGCTCGCCCCCTGCCCCGGGCTCGAAGCGCTCAAGGCCCCGGAGGATGGCCTCCTGGAGGGGGTGGTAGAGGCAGACGTTGAAGTGCAGGAAGGGGTGCTCCTCGAGACAGCCCCAGTAGCGCCCATAGAGGACATGCGGGCCGGCGAAGTTCAACGCTCCGGCGATGCGTTGTCCTCCCCGCCGGGCCTCGATGAACTCGCAGCGGTGGCGGAAGGTGGCGAGCATGCGAGCGAAGAAGTCCGGGGTGAGGAAGCGCCGCCCCCACGGGTACTTGTCCACCGTGGAGACGTAGAGGCGGTAGAGCTCCTCCGCGCTCAGCTCCGTCAGCTCCTCGCCGCGCAGCGTGCGCACGGTGATGCCCTGGCTGGCCGGCGTGCGCAGCTCCCGGCGGAGCTGGTTGCGCCGCTTGGAGTGGAAGCGGCCGAGGAAGTCCTCCAGCGTGCGGTAGCCCGTGTTGCTCCACTGGTACTGGACTCCCAGCCGCAGCGCGAAGCCCGCGGCCTCCAGGCCCGCCGCCTCGGCCTCGGTGTGGAAGAGCACGTGGATGCCCGAGGCGCCCTCGGCGCGGGCGTACTCCAGCGCTCCGGAGTACAGCTCCGCCTCCCGAGCGGCCCGATCCTCTCCCGGCGCCACCAGCACGCGGCGGCCCGTGGCCGGGGTGAAGGGCACGGCCAGCACCAGCTTCGGGTAGTAGCGCAGCCCCACGCGCCCGGCGGCCGTGGCCCACGAGCCGTCGAAGACGAACTCGCCGTCGCTATCATCCCTCAGGTACGCGGGCGCGGCGGCCACCAGGCGCGAGCCTCGCCACAGCGTCAGGTGGCGCGGGTGCCAGCCCCGCTCGGGCACGGCGCTCCCGCTCTCCTCCAGCGCCGCCAGGAAGGCCCACTCCAAAAAGGGCACCGCCGCGTCATCGAGCAGCCCATCCCACGCCCCACGAGGGAGCTCGGTGATGGAGCGATGGACGCGCAGCGTCAGGGGCAAGGGGCTGGACATCGGGCGGGCAGGGGGACTCGGTGAACCCGAGCCTATAACGACCCCGGTGGGTGCTCGCCAGGGAGCGGACCGGGCAGCGGCTACCAGCGGAGGAAGAGCCGGTAGCCTTCCGTGGTCCGCTCTTCCACCGAGACGATGGGTTTGACGTGCGCGCGCTCCAGGCCGACCTCGAGCGCCCCCGCCAGGAACTCCGGGCGGTTGTAGATGTCGCCGAAGTAGATGCGCCGCGCCGTCTCGCCCGCCGGCATGATGCGCACCTCCATCTCCCCGCGGCCCATCATCGCGCAGTAGCGCGGCAGGCGCTCCACCACGCGGGCCGGGCCAATCATGGGCATGGCCACCGCCACCACCTTGCCCACCAGCGTCTCCAGGAAGCCGTCCACCAGCTTGCGGCCCAGCAGCCGGTACGCCTCCTCGTCGCTCAGGTGGGTGAAGATCTCCTGGCGGGCGGCGTTGACGCAGCGCTGGTAGGTGAGCACCGAGTAGCTCACCTCGGGCTTCTTGATGTCGTAGCCGTAGGACAGGAGACGCTCCGCCAGCTTGCCCTCGGCCTTGAGGCCGCGAACGAAGAGGCCCTCCATGACGCTGACCGGAATGCGCGGCAGCGCTCGGGGCTCGATGGGGGGGCGGGTCGGAAACTTCGTCTCCATAGCGTGGAAGTCCTTGGGACGCAGTGTCATACACCGATCCGCGCGTCAGGCACTACATCCTGTCCGATAGGATGTAGCCCACTGGACCCACACAGAGGGGAAGAGGGGCGGCCGGGGACGGCTCGGTTGCCTCCCAGGGCTCCGTGTTGCTATGGGGCCGCCGGCGCCTTAGAGGAAAGCAGCACAGGAGATTTCTGAATGTCGGTGAACATCCAGCTCGAGTGGACCCCCAACCCCAGCACCCTGAAGTACGTGGTGGACCGTCGTCTGATCTCCAGCGGTGCGGTGAACTTCACCAACCGGGAGGAGGCGGAGAAGAAGTCCCCCCTGGCCAAGAAGCTGATGGACGTCAAGGGCGTGACGGCGGTGATGGTGGGGCTCAACTTCGTCACCGTCACCAAGGGCGACGAGGGCGAGTGGGACGAGCTCAATGACGCGGTGATGG
The DNA here is from genome assembly GCF_045802625.1 of Hyalangium sp. Classification (NCBI taxonomy): domain Bacteria; kingdom Pseudomonadati; phylum Myxococcota; class Myxococcia; order Myxococcales; family Archangiaceae; genus Hyalangium; species Hyalangium sp. The sequence continues at coordinate 97,218 of NZ_JBJMQP010000158.1, forward strand.
CCGCGCTGGACTCGCACCTGGGCGCCAACGAGCCCGTGGTGGACGAGGAGGCGGTGGCGGCCTCCCGCGCGGCGGCGGCGGGCACGGGCGGCGGCGGCTCGGTGGAGCAGCGCATCCGGGACATCCTCGATGCGGAGATCCGCCCCGCGGTGGCCCAGGACGGTGGGGACATCACCCTGGACCGCGTGGAGGACGGCATCGTCTACCTGCACATGCAGGGCTCGTGCGCCGGGTGCCCGTCGTCCACGGCCACGCTGAAGATGGGGATTGAAGGCCGCCTGCGGGAGCTCATCCCCGAGGTGACCGAGGTGGTGTCCGTCTGAGGCGCAACGTCAAGGCCCCGCAGGTCCGGCGCGAGCTGCTGCCGGACCAGTCCCCGGCGCTCCTGCGCGAGCTGCACCTGCTCACGCGCGAGGGGCACCTCAACGCGGATGCCTTGCGCAAGCTCAAGCAGGTCAACCACCTGGTGGGCCTGCTCAAGCCCGCCATGGAGGACCTCCTGGCGCGCCACCCCTCGCCCGTGGTGGTGGATGCGGGCAGCGGCAACGCGTACCTGGGCTTCATCCTCTATGAGCTGTTCCTCAAGGACGCGGAGGCCGGGACGCTGCTCTCCATCGAGGGCCGCCCGGAGCTGACCGAGCGCGCGAAGGAGCGGGCCCAGCGCCTGGGCTTCACGCGCATGCAGTTCCAGACGGCGCACCTGGAGCAGGCCACCTGGCCCGAGCGCATCCACCTGCTCACCGCGCTGCACGCCTGTGACACGGCGACGGATGATGCGCTGGCCGCCGCCATCCAGCACGGCGCGGACCACGTGGCCGTGGTGCCGTGCTGCCAGGCCGAGGTGGCCGCCCAGCTCAAGGGCAAGCGCCCGGAGGTGGACACCTCGCTGGGCATGCTCTTCCAGCACCCGTGGCACCGGCGCGAGTTCGGCTCGCACCTCACCAACGTCATCCGAGCTATGGCGCTGGAGGCCTTCGGCTACCAGGTGACGGTGACGGAGCTGACCGGGTGGGAGCACTCGCTGAAGAACGAGCTCATCCTCGGGCGGCGCGTGCACAAGGAGAACCGCCCGGCCCGGGCCAAGCTGGAGGCCCTGCTGGCCTCCTTTGGCGTGCAGCCGAAGCTGACGCGGATGCTGGGCGTGCAGCCCGCCTCCGCTACCCGTACGTCTCCCGCTTGATGCGCTTGTCCTCCACGCCCAGCGTGTGGAGGTGGCCCAGCACCGCCTCGATGAACCGGGGCGTGGCCGGGGTGCGCGTCTCCATGGCCTTGCGCCGGTCCCACGCGGTAATGGCCGGGCCGCACGCGTAGACAAGGCACGTCTGCCGGTCCGGGATGAGCTCCTCGAGCAGGGCCTGGCTGATGCGGCCCTTGCGGACCTTGGGGCCGAACCGCGACTCGTCCGTCTCCCGGGTGAGCGTGTGAAGCACGCGGACCGTGTCCGGGTGGGCCGCCTCCAGCTTGTCCAGCTCCGCGCCGAACAGCATGTCCGCCGCCGTCTTGTTCGAGCAGAGCACGGTGTGGCGCAGCTTCAGCCCTCGGTGCAGCGCGTCCTTGAGGATGGCGAAGTTGGGCACCGCGCCCGAGCCCGCCACGATGTGGACGATGTGGTCGGTGCGCTCCTGGACGTCGTCCGGCAGCGTGTAGGGGCCCATGAAGCCCTGCACCTTGATGCGCGCCCCCTTGAGCCGCCCGTGGATGAGGTAGGGCGCCAGCAGCGCCGGGTACTTGGTGATGCCGGGGGTGTACTCCTCGTCCTTCACCGTGATGGCCACCTGCGGCTCGTGCGGCGCGGAGGACATCGAGTAGGAGCGGAACAGCTCGCGCCGGCCCTTCTGCTCCTGCAGGAACGCGGCGAGCGTGCGCAGGGCCGGGAACTGGTGCGGATCGATGTTGATGAACTGGCCGGCCTTGTACTCCACCGGCGCCCCCCCGAAGTCCAGGTACAGCGTGGCCGTGTCGTGCGTCTCCATCCGCACGTCGGTGACGGTGACCTCGTAGTCCAGGGGCTTCTTGCGCACGGTGACGGCGGGGGCTTCGGCGGGGCTCATGGGCTCTCCCCTTAACGCAAATGAGGGGGCTTCGCCGATAGGGATTGCGGCTGGCGCCCCAGCGCCCACAATGGCCCGCCCGTGACCAGCTTCCCACCCCCAGAGCAGGTCTTCGCCGTGGCCCCTCCAGGCCTGGAGCCCGCTTTGGAGGCGGAGGCGGCGGCGCTGGGCCTCTTGCCCCGGCGCGTGGAGGGTGGCGTGGAGCTGGGGGGCGTGGTCGGCCTCCACCAGGAGCTCAACCTCCGCCTGCGCACCGCCAGCCGGGTGCTGCTGCGCCTGGGCCGCTTCCAGGCTTCGAACGTGGCAGCGCTGACTCGTGGGCTCGCGGAGCTGGACCTGGCTCGGGTGTGGAATGGGAAGGACACGCCCAAGCTGTCCGTGACGGCGCATGGCTCGCGGGTGCCCGCGAACGCGGTGCCTTCGGCCGCGGCGCGGGCCTGGGGGCTCTCCAGCGTTGGACACGCGGGGGCGCTGGACGAGGAGGGGAGCGAGGGCCTCACGCTCCTGGTCCGCCTGGACGGCCCCGAGTGCACCGTCAGCGCGGACACCAGCGGCGAGCCGCTCCACCGGCGGGGCTACCGGCAGGAGATCGGCCGGGCCCCTCTGCGCGAGACGCTCGCGGCGGGGATCCTGCTGCTCGCGGGCTACGACGGGGTGGAGCCGCTGGTGGATCCGATGTGCGGCTCGGGCACGTTCCTCATCGAGGGCGCGTGGATGTCCCTGCGCCGCGCTCCCGGCCTGGAGCGCCCCTTCGCCTTCGAGCAGTTCCCCCGCTTCGAGCCCGCCGCGTGGGCCCAGCGGCAGGCGCGGGCTCGGGCGGAGCTGCTGCCGGCGCCCCGCTCGGCGCTGCACGGCTTCGACATCAACGCGGGGGCGCTCGGCACGGCGAGGCGCAACGCCCGGCGAGCCGGGTTGACGCTGGCGCTGGAGCGCCGGGACGTGAAGACGCTCCAAGCGCCTGGGGCGGGACCGGGGCTGGTGGTGGCCAACCCCCCCTATGGCAAGCGCGTGGGGGAGAGCGGTGAGCTGCCGGAGCTGTACCGCGCCCTGGGAGCCACCCTGCGGCGCTCTTTCCCCGGGTGGCGCGCGGCGCTGCTCGTCCCCGACGAGGCTGGGCTGATCCGCGAGCTGGGCCTGCGGGACGCAAAAAGCCTGAAGGTTCTCAACGGGGGCCTGCGGTGCCGGCTGCTGCTGTCCGCGCCGCTGTCCCCGTAAGCCCCCGAACTTCCAGCGAGAATCCTCCCCCACTCTCGAAACTCAAGAGCGCCACGCAACTCTTGCGCACACGGGACGAGAATGTAGGTGCAACCCCCATCACTTCCGACAAGGTGGTCGGAGAGGAGCTGCCCCCCATGCTGTCGCCCGTTTCCCGAAGCTTCACCTCGAACCCGCTTCAGTCGCTGGCCCAGAGTGTTCAAGCCCCCAAGGGAGACGCGAAGTCCAACGCGCTTTCGTCGCTGGATCCGAAGCAGGCGCAGTCGCTGGAGCAGGTGCTGTCCTCGCTGGAGCAGCTCCTCGAGCAGCTGGTGCAGAAGCTGAGCGGCGGCAACGTCACCTCCCTGGGCTCGGACTCGGGCGGCTCGTCCGCTCCTCGCGTCGCCGGCTCCTCGCCGCGCTCGGGTGGGGACAGCTTCTCGCCTGGTGGCTCCTCGCGAGCGGCCCCGCGCGGGCTGCCCTCGCTGGACGGCTCCAACGCTCCTGCCCGCGCCACTCCCTCCGCGGCGAACAGCGGGGAGCTGCTCTCGGGCATCCAGGTCTCGGATCCGCGCGTGCGCCAGGCCCTGGAGCAGATCGCCACCCACCCGGATGGCGCGAAGCTGATCGCCGCGGCCAAGGCCAACGGCCTGTCCTCCATCTCCGTCAACCCCGGCCTCAACCCGGATGGCGGCGCCGGCACCCAGGGCGAGACGTACTACGGCGGCGGCAACACCCGCATCGAGCTCGCCGACCCCAACAGCCCGGATCTCATCCAGACGCTGGCGCACGAGCTGGGCCACGCGGCCACCACGCAGGACGGCGACTCTCAGCTGGAGGAGAACACCGTGGATCGCCTGGGCGATCGCATCCAGGAGGATCTGATCGGCCGCCCGTCGCGCTTCACCCTCGACCAGGGCGCCTACAGCGGCCTGTCCCAGGACAACGGCGTCCTCAACAGCCTGCGCTCGCTCGGCATCCGGGTGTAGCTGGCCGCCGCGCGCTCAGCCCTTGGGGGCCAGGGGCAGGCGGAGCTCGAAGCGCGCTCCGCCGCCGCGCCTGTCCCTCACGTCCACCGAGCCCCCGTGCGCGAGCGCCACGCGCCGCACCACGGCCAGCCCCAGCCCGGCCCCCGTGGCCCGGCTGGTGAAGAAGGGCTCGAAGACCCGCTGCGAGTCCACGCCGGACAGGCCCGCGCCCTGGTCCTCCACCACCACGGCCAGCCCGCTGGGCCCGCGCGTGAGCGCCATCCGCACCTTGCCTCCCACGGGAGAGGAGCGCAGCGCGTAGCGCAGCAGGTTGGACAGCGCCAGCTGCAGCAGCGTCTCGTCGCCCTGCATCAGCGGCAGCTCCGGCTCCTCCACCAGCTCCACCTGGGCCTCGGTGGCCACCGAGACGGCGTGCACGCTCTCCACCGAGTACCGGGCCAGCTCCCCCAGGTGCAGCGGCTTGAGGCGCAGCTCGAAGGGGCGCACCACGTCCAGCAAGTCTCTGACCAGATCCTCCAGCCGAGTCACCTCCTCCTCCAGCATGACCACGGCGGTGGCGCCGATGGGGCTCAGCTGCGGCTCGCGCTTGAGCACCGTGGCCACATTGAGGATGGCGCCCAGGGGGTTGCGCACCTCGTGGGCCACCACGCCCGCGGCCTCGCCCAGCACCGTGAGCCGCTCCTGCTCCACCAGATCTCCCTGCAGCCGGGACACCTCGGCCAGGCGGCTGGCGGCCTCGTGGTGGTGGCGCACGTTCTCCAGCGCGCTGCCCACCATGCCGGCGAACAGCTCCAGCGTGCTGGCGCTGGCGGGGCTGAGCGTCTGGCCTTGCACCGCGAGGATGCCGTAGGGCGTGCCGCCGATGAAGATGGGCGCATCCAGCGCGCGCGCGTTGGGGAACGCCTGCTTGAGGAAGGCGGCCAGCTCGGGGGTGTGCAGCCGCTCCAGCGTGAGGTGGATGTCCTGGGTGTAGGCCGCCTTGCGCTCGGTGAGCACCGACTCGATGTGGGGCATGCTGGAGCGGGGAAAGCGCACCTGGGCAATGGGGACGCCGTAGAGCTTCTCGCCTAAGGCGAGCGCCGCGGGATCCTGCCGCAGGGGGCCGTGGATGAAGGCGTCTCCATCCAGGCGCAGCACCGAGACGTGGAAGCCCTGCTGGTGGATGGCCTCCACCGCCAGCTCGAGCACGGCCTGCTCCTCCCGGCAGTGCATCATCTTCACCGCGGTGGCCACCAGCGCCTCGGTGAGCCGGCGCACGGTGTCCTCCTGCTCCAGGGCCAGCACCACCACCAGCTTCTCGTCCGGCAGGGAGCCGGCCGTGGTCTGGATGTGGCACAGCCGCTCCCGCCCGTCCGCGCCTCGCAGGTGCAGCCAGAGCGCCGAGCCCTGAGGCAGCTCGCCTCGGACGCGCGACTCGTAGAGCGGCTCCACCCACGTGCGCTCCTTGGGGGTGAAGCGCGCGAGGAGCTCCGCCATGGAGAGCCGGGACAGCTCCTCCGTGGTGGCGCCCAGCAGCGCCGTCAGCGCCGGGTTGGCGTACACCACTCGCTCAGCGCGCAGGACGGCGACAGGGACGGGAAGACCCTCGAGCGGCCGGTACTCGGAGGAGTCAGGCACGGGCTCATCCTGGAACGCGCTGGAGCCGTGTGCAAGCAGACTCAGGAGCAGGTCCGCGGGCAGGAAGCCGGGAGGCCCCACTCCCTGCCCGGAGCCCCAGCGGCTCAGGGAGCGGGCTTGGGCGCGTGGACGCGGATGAACTCCAGGAGGAAGTTCTTCTCCTCCGGCCGCAGGCCCGCCAGTCCCAGCCCATAGCCCTGGGGCTGCCTCCCATCGTCCAGCGCGTGCTCCCAGATGACGGCGCTCTTCAGCTCGATGGAGCGCGCTGGCTGCGCGAAGTGCAGCCGCAGGTTCACCTTCGTCCCCAGCCGCAGCGGACGGTGGGTCTGGATGAAGATTCCGCCGGAGCTCAGGTTGATCAGCCGGTGGTCGGTGAACATGCCCACGTTCTTCTCGGACACCTGGATGTCCGCGTGCACCTGATCATTGTGGTGGCGCAGCGTGAGGCCGACGAACTCCTCGCTGGAGTAGGTGGGCGCCGCCACCTGCTTGCGCACCGGCGTCGCCATGGGCGCGGCCGGGTGGAAGGGCGCCGTGGAGCCGGGCGGAACAGCCCGGACCCCCGCCACCGGCGCCGGAGTGCTCCTGCCCACCACCGGGGTGCCCCTCACCGGAGTGCCCACGGGGTGGGACTCGGCCTCGCGCATCTTCTGCGAGAGGAAGTCGAACATCTCCTGCGAGGCCCGGCGCAGCTCCTGCGCGGCGTCCGGAGCCAGGTGCTCCGGCGAGAAGCGCTTGGCCATCCGGAAGAACGCCAGGCGCAGCTCGTCCAGGCTGGTGCCCGGCTTCACCCCGAAGACTTCATTCGGCGTCTTGAGCGCTTGCAGCTCCCGCATCCGGGCGCGGAGCTGCTCCGCCTGCTGCTTGTCCGCGGCGGGCGAGGGCTTCGCGGCGCCGAGGAGATCCTTCACCTCGTCGAATTCCTGGATGGGCGTCCAGGTGTTGCCATCCCGCGAGGCGCGGCTGACGGCCCGCAGGCGCCCCGAGCCGATCAGCTCTCGGAGCGCCTGGAGCGTCAAAGGGCCGAGCACGCGCCCGGCGGTATCGCCAATCCAGTAGTTCGCCATATGGAGCGGCTCTCCTACTGTGCGAGGGCCTGACGGACGGCCGAGGCGATCTCCAGCGGATGGAACGGCTTGCCCACGAAGCCCACGGCGCCGGCGGCCAGGGCCTGCTCCACCACGGGCTCCGCGTCCATGCTGCTGATGACGAGCACCCGCGTGCGGGGCGAGGTCTTCTTCATCGCCGCGAGCACCTCCAGCCCGCTGCGCCGAGGCATGAACAAGTCCAGGAACATCAGCGCCGGCTGCTCGCGCGCGGCGATGGCCAGGCCCTCCTCCCCATCCGAGGCCTCGAGCAGCCTCAGCTCGATGCCGGTTTCCGCCAAAGTGTCTTTGAGGATGCGCCGCACGAAATTGTCATCATCCACGAGGAGAAGAGTCGGAGCGTCGGACATGGGCCCATGATACCCAGGAAAACCGTGCCTTCGCCCAGCGCGCCGAGCGCGCGCCCCCGGGCCTTTGCGATATGGAACGTTCCATGCCCATCGACCAAGCCCTCGCCCGTTTCGAATCCCAGAAGAACGCCTACTTGGAGGATCTCAAGACCCTGGTGCGCATCCCCAGCGTCTCCTTCCAGGGCTTTGAGCCGGCCCAGGTGCGCAGGAGTGCCGAAGCCACCGCGAAGCTCCTCAAGGACCGTGGCTTTGAAAATGTGCAGCTGCTCGAAATCGAGGGGGCGCACCCGTACGTGTACGGGGAGATCCTCAAGGCGCCGGGCAAGCCCACGCTGCTGCTGTACGCGCACCATGACGTGCAGCCGCCGGGGGACACGAGCGCGTGGAAGAGCAACCCCTTCGAGCCGGAGCTGCGAGACGGGCGGCTCTACGGGCGCGGGGCCGCGGACGACAAGGCGGGCATCGTCGTCCACACCTCCGCGGTGGACGCGTGGCTGAAGGGCGGCGGGGCGCTGCCGCTCAACGTGAAGGTGATCATCGAGGGCGAGGAGGAGGTGGGCAGCGATCACCTCGAGCCGTTCCTGCAGAAGCACAAGGAGCTGATGAAGGCGGACGCGATTGTGCTCACGGACACGTCCAACTTCGACGTGGGGCTGCCCTCCATCACCACGGCGCTGCGCGGGCTGGTGACGATTGAAGTCGAGGTGCGGGCGCTGAAGCAGGCGGTGCACTCGGGGATGTGGGGCGGGCCGATTCCGGATCCGGTGATGGGGCTGTGCCGGATGCTGGCGACGCTGACGAACCCAGATGGGTCCATCGCGGTGCCGGGCATCATGGACAAGGTGAAGCCGCTGACGGCGGCGGAGCAGCAGAGCATCCAGGCGCTGCCGGGAGACAACGCGTACTTCCGCCAGCAGGTGGGGCTGCTGCCGGGGGTGGAGATGCTGGGCGGGGGCAAGCACCCGTGGGAGATGAACTGGCGGCAGCCGTCGATCGCGATCAACGCGATTCAGGCCAGCAGCCGGAAGGACGCGCGCAATATTGTCTGTGAAGCGGCCTGGGCGCGGGTGGGGATCCGCGTGGTGCCGGACCTGGACGCGGCGGACGTGCAGCGGCGGCTGGTGGAGCACCTGAAGAAGGTGACGCCGTGGGGGCTGGAGCTGCACATCCGGCAGGATGCGCCCTCGGGGTGGTGGTACACGGACTCGACGCACCCGGCGTTCCAGGCGGCATTCCGAGCGCTGAAGAAGGGCTACGGGCGGGACGGCGTGGCGATTGGGTGCGGCGGCTCGATTCCGTTCGTCGAGCCGTTCGCGAAGGCCCTGGGCGGGGTGCCCGCGCTGTTGATTGGCGTGGAGGATCCGTACACGTACGCGCACTCGGAGAACGAGAGCCTCCACGTGGGGGACTGGGAGAAGGCCATCCGCGCGGCGATCTACCTGTACGAGGAGCTGGCGCAGACGCTGGGCAAGCGCTGAGCGGTTCTCTGGGGCAGACCCATTCTCAGAGGGTGTTGAGCGGGAGCAGTGCGACAGGCGTCCTGCCCCATGGAAACCGCCTGCCGCGGCACCCGGAGTTGACCCGCGTGCATGACTGTTCGGAAATGTCGGGACTTTTGTGGCTCAAACCCCCCGACATTTCCGAACAGTGAGCCACCTGTCCGGGCCGGCCGGGGCCATTCGAGCTCGAGATGTCTCGGTTGCTCGCTTCGGCTCAACACCCCCTAAGGGAAGAATATGGAGGTGGCTATTTTTTTCTGGGCTTGCTCCGACTGACCTTTCGCGACTTCTCCAAGGGGGATGCGGCCTTGGCCGTGTTCTTTTCACGTCGACGTGCCGTATCTGGCCTCTTCCGGCGGATTACTTTCGGCTTGGCTCCCGGGACGACGGAGAAGTTCTGCTCGAAGAAGGTTCTGACCACGGCCATCGCGTTCATCAGAGCATCCACGGGACCCTGGCCAAACACCGTATCCACCAGCGGGCTGGAGCCCTCGATCAGGATGGGGCAGTACCAGGCTCGCGCTTCCGGGTAGTGGACGGGCCGGCCTACGGTGAGCCGCGAGATGCGTCGCTGGCCCTGGGGAGTGAGGTACTCCCAGAAGTCGTCAGCAATGGGATCTTCAATGCGGGTCAGCTTCGGACGCCAGTCATCATTCGGCACGGGTCTTCACCTCAATGATTGCTTGGAGGGCTATAATAGGCCCGGCAGAACATGACGCACGCCGCCCTTCCGCCTCGGCGCACTCCCCTGCAGATGGCTCTGTAAGATTGCCCCGATTCAGTGGAACTGGGGCGGCCTCAGGTATGCACGCGGGCAGTTGTGCAGTCTTCACGCACTAAGAGCAATTCTTGGTTGTCTTCAGCTCCCTCCCCTCTGGGAGCATACGTTCAGGTATTCTGAAGTGGCTCGCTAGCAAGCTTTGTTGCGAACAGGGGCATCAACAAAATCAGAAGCTGCTCGACCTGCTCATCAGTCAACCACCATAGACGAAATCGGGCCTTGGCCATTGTATCATCATGGTTTCGTTGGGCCAGGGCAAAGAACTCTGCCAGCGAAGCTAGATCCTGTAGATCGACTTCGTGGAGTGCTGAATTTACGAACGCATCTGGAGCAAAACCGAGTTGTAGCCCTGCTAGAGGAGCCAGTTCCGCGAATCGGCGGGCTACTTCCTGGGGGGATCGCCTCAGATTGCTCGCTCTCCGAAGAACATCCCAGATATAGACTGTGCCGTCCCGCCATGAGGCATGTTTGCCTGATCCGGGCGATAGTATTTGCTCATCTCCTTGTGTGAGCTTTATGCGCCCCAAATTCTCGGGCTTGAAATCGAGTTGCAGGTTCGCGAGTGAAGCCAACTCCGAGAGCCGATGTGCAGCCTTCTGGAGCGAGAGCCGCAGTAAGCTGGATGCTCTGATTGCATGCCAAAGACTCACTGATCTTTGCAGCCACGGTGGCTTTCCATCCAGGTCCCGCGACAACAATTTCAAGTCTATTTCTTGTAGCTCAAGTTTTTCCAGGGCTTGGACTTTGGAGTCGATCTGGAAGCCTGCTAGTGGAGCCAACTCCGAGAGCCGACGCACCACGTCTTGATGTGAGCGGTTTAATTTGCTAGCTGCGCGGAGAACATCTTGCAGATGCACTGTGCCCTCCAGCCATGGTGCGACTCCATCCACGTCCCTCGATAGCAATTGCCAATCCGCTTCCTTGAGTTCCAATCCCGCCAGAAGCTCTGGCCTGAAATCAAGTTGTAAGCCTGTTAGCGAGGCCAACTCCAACAGTCGACGCGCTACGTCCTGTGGCAACCGCTCCAGGGTTTGTGCTGCTCGGAGCACGTGCGTCATATGCACCATACCCTCCAGCCATGGTGCGCGCCCGTTCAGATTCCATGACAGGAGTTGCAAATCTCCTGCTTGGAATTCAACCTGCTCGAACACTTCAGGAGCGAACGCAAGATGGAGTTCTGCTGCCGGAGCCAGTTCCGAGAGCCGACGCGCTACCTCATGAGGAAGGCGTCCCAGTCTTTGTGCTAGTTGGAGAACATCCATGGCAAGCACAGTGCCGTTCAACCAAAATTCGTTCTCCTCATGTTGGGATGGTAGGAGTTGCAGATCTCCTTCCTTCAACTGGACCTTCTCCAAGGCTTCTGGCTTGAATTGAAGTTGGAGGTTGGCCACTGGAGCCAGTTCCGAGAGCCGACGAGCGACTTCTTGGATAGAGCGTTTCAGTAAGCTCGCCGTTCTAAGCACATCCCAGGCGTGAACTGATCTTCCCTGTCTGTCGTGTTGTTTTAAGCTTGTTGCTAAAATCTGCCAATCTTCCGCCTGAATATTTGTTAATGAATGGCGGGTATGATTACTGAGCAGAGTGGGCGACGCCTGCACTCCTAGAGGCTTGTAGTGCTCAAGGTGATCAAGCAGAAATTTAAGCTCGTATCCATAAGAAAAAGCTACCTCGCAGAGTGTAGTGAATTCAATTGTTTCGTCGAGAAAACCGAGGTCTTTTTCCACTTGTTCGCTAAATGGATCTCTGCTCACTCGTAGTTTGTACAGCAGTAGAGCATCCCCAGGCTGGGCTAGTAGGTGCTTGAGTTCGCTTTTTCTTGCAAGCGGCTTGAGTTTATTTGGTTGAATCAGGCCTGCTTCTTCAAGGAGTTCGATGCGCCAGCGTTCGACAGCGTTCAGCGCTCGCGGCCCAGGGTTGCGTTCTTTCCAGTAATCTAAGCCTACAAGTGCGTCCCATAGGAAACATCCTATGTGACCCGGCTCAACCTTTGCTTTGACGTGAGGCCGTGGAGGGATTGCTGCGTGTGAGTCGACTAAAATGCTAAACAATTGCGAGGTAGTCTTGGGGTAATGTTCTTCCATTTCCCAAAGCAACTGCATGCTCATGCCTTGCCACTTGGCCATGCGGCCAATCCCCCATTCCAGGGCTTGTCTGGGTAAGTCGATTTCCCAACCTTCTATAATGTCTCGGCGGTCCACGCTGAGGTGTGGATAGTGTTTACCGTGAAGATTGACGGTTACTAGGGGATGTCTTTCACTCGTCACGATCCCGTCGGCTAGAACAGAACCCTCTGGCTTATCTGCATTCAGCCATATATATCCGTCGTCTACCAGCAGATAGTCCGCCTCTGTGCCCAGGATGCCAGCCTGCCAAATGAGTGGAGGGCCCTTGCCGTCATGTACCTCGGTTCTGAACTCGGCTACACAGAGGAGTTCACCAAGGATCTCTCGAGCCGAAGAATTACGGCTTTCCCCAAGATAGAGGCGGACGCGTGTGCCTCCCTCAGGCAAATCAGTTCCCTCCTGCTCAGTTAGCCGGAAGAGACCGCTTGCGCTGGAAATCCGAGCATCAAGGAGTTGCCCGAACCTACCATCCTGTCGAAAGCGACGGGTCGTGACCTGCAACTCATCAGCGAGCATGAAATAGCTCAGGACCCCAATCCCGAATTGACTGTTCGGATACAACTCAATTCCCAACTTGCTCCATGCGGCGCGCTCCTCGATGTACTCGGGTGTATGCACGAAGCGCCTGCCTGCCACCGCAAAGACCCTTTCCAGGTCGTATTCGGTCATTCCGACACCATTATCAGTACACTCGATAAATGGTCGGTTACCTTCAACTCCCTGCCGGAAGGTGATCAGTCCCACATACTGGGTTGCATCACCTTCTTTACGGCGGAGATACTCCTGGCGGGCCCGGCGGTAACGACAGGCGTCCAGAGCATTCTGATATAATTCTCGTAGCGCTAAGCCAGGGAAGGTAATTCCGTTCAGGGGGTAGTCCGGAGCGCCAAGGGACCTATCCTTCCCGAGCGACGCAACCTTCGGAGGAGGCGGATAGCGTCTGGATAGAACGCTTCACGCTCCTCGGTCAGCATCCGGCTGAAGTAGGCCACCTTGAGGTGGCTCCAGAAATTCTCAATCCAGTTGAGGGTCTCGGAGGTGTAGTGCGGCAGCCGGAAGGGCCGCACGTAGGGGCTGGCCGCCTCAAGGGCAGTCC
>NZ_JBJMQP010000159.1:0-3102 GCF_045802625.1 Hyalangium sp.
AGCAGCACGACGCTGGGGCGGCCGAGGTAGCGCAGTCGCTGCTGCACGGGGAATGCGCGACCCACGAACGGATGAATCGGGTGGGTGATGACCACCAAATCTCGCGACGGCTGCGTCTTTAAGGGGGTGCGTCGTTGGGGGCTTTCCCGAGCCGAGCACGAAGGCGGTGGCGGCCGCGCTGTCGGTGGTGCTGCTCGCCTGGTTGGGCCTGGACGCCATGTGGGGCCTCGTGGACGGCTGGGCCACCCTGGCGCAGCGGGCCCACGAGGCCACCACCTTCGAGGAGCTGCGCGAGGCGGGCGAGGCCTTCGGCCGGGTGATTGGGACGGACGCGGCCCGGGCCCTCATTCTCGCGGTGGCCACGCTCAGCGGGCGGACGCTCGGCGAGGTGGCGGAGCACGTGCGCTCGCTGCCGAGGTTCAACCAGGTGCAGGCGCAGTGGGCGGCCCAGGGCATGGAGGGCTCGGTGGCGGTGGCCATGGAGGAGGCGGCCGCGGTGGAGGTGGTGGTGGAGGAGAGCCGCGCGCTGGTCGTCCTCACGTCCCCGCAGGCGGCCGTGGCCATCAACGTCCTGGCCAAGAGCGGAAGCGCGGGAGCTGCTGGAGGGCACTCGGGCACCGTGGTCATTCAGCACCGCGGGGGTAACAAGCAGGTCGTCCTCAGCAACGGGGAGCGGTGGCACCTCCCTCGCGGGAAGAGCCTCAATGACATTCCAGCGCGGGACCCTCTGGGCGACGAGCTGCAGGCGGCGGTGCGGGAGGAGGCGGCGAAGTGGTCCCGGGCGGCGCTGTCGGATGAGGAGCTGGATGCCATCAACAAGATGCTGCGTGCTGGAAAGGAGCACCGGGCAAATCTGCTCGAGCGTCAGGCTCGTGGGCGGTGGGTCGAGAGACAGGTGGCCAACCGTTTTCCGCACCTGTCGTGGAACAGCCGAGGCGTGGACGTCACCGGCCCGGGCGGCCAGAGCTACCACTACGAGATCCTGTCTGGTACGGAGTCAAACTTCGCCCTGCACGGGCGCCGGATGGCGAGCACCTTCTTCCGCATGATCTTTTTCTGAGGGCCGCGTGACTCCCAACATCCATTACGAGAATCGAGAGATTGAGGGCGAGCGACTGGAGCTGACGGACAAGAAGGCCATTTACTGGCTCGGGCCGAACGTCACGCTCCGGGGCTGCACGCTGGTCACCAACATTTCGGCGCGGTGGCTACATTTGGTTTCGGGAAGCCTGATCGACTGCACCATTCAGGCGAAGAGCGAGCTGAAAACGCTGCCCTGGGCGCCGATGAAACTAAAGGGGTGCCGGTTCAAGGGCCGCTTCGGCGGAAACGACTTCGGATTCCGCGACGACGTGGACGACAGGTGGAGGCTCGGCAGCATTGAGGACTGCGACTTCTCAGAGGCGCGGCTCAATGGCTGCCGGTTCTTCAACTGCGACATGAGCACGATTCGCCTGCCGCGCTGGCCGTGCTTCACCTTCATGGACGCACGCGGGCACGCGGCGGAGCTGCGCCAGCACGCTTGGCCCGGGCTGTTCGGTCAGGTCACCATCGAGGTGGTATGCGATGCGCCAGCGGGCACCGTCGCCTCGACCTGGCACGCGCCCACTGTCGCCGAGAAGATGGACACGACAGTCGAGGAACTGCGCGCGGCCCTGGAGAGGGTGCCGTGGGTCGTCATGTAGAGACGTACTCGGCCACGGCATTCTGGCGGCGGCGCTCGGAGTCCATCGAGGAGTGGGCGGGAAGGGCGGAGATCTTCTTCTGGCTGCTGGTCGTGGGGAATGTCACCTCCAGGTAGGAGGGCCCGAACTGTGAGAGCTTTGCACGCGGAGCTGCCCGGTGTGGCGGCGCAAACACGAGGCAGCAGGGTGACCGAGGTCTCCGCGTAGCATGTACTCGACGAGGGCCAGCCGGGCCCGCTGCGTTCAGTCCCGAGCGCGCGGGAGGACGCCGGAGCGCAGCAGGGTCCACAGGAGCGTGGTGGCGTTGTGCATGGCCTGTCGGCGCAGGGCGCCCTCATTCAGGGCGTCCAGGGTGCTCTTGCGCTCGTCGCCGTAGTCGGAGATGCCGCGGATGACGAGGGTGCGCGTGGGCTCCACGCGCTTGAAGGCCGAGGCCATGAGGCCGGCGGACTCCATGTCGAGCGCCTTGAGGTTGCGGTCGCGCTTCTCGCGCAGCCAGCGGGTGAATTCCTGGGCGGCGCCCACGACGGGGCCGGAGGCGAGGTGGACATCCAGCAACTCGGGCTCGGCGCGGATGAGGCGCTGGCGGATGAGCTCGTTCCGGGCCTGCTCGGGGACGTGTTTCGGGAGGGCCTCCTGGCACAGTTGGCTCCAGGAGAGGAAGGCCTCGCGCTCGGCGAACTCGAGGTTGCGCACGCGGGAGATGAAGTCGTGGTCGCCCTGGAAGACGGTGCCGCCGAGGGAGAACGCGTGTGAGCCCGGAGCCGAGCCCGGCTGCGCTTTGGCCGAGGCGAGGTAGTTGTCGACCTGGCTGGCGACGACGACGTCCCCGACGCGCACGTCCGGGTGGATGCCCGCGGCGATGCCGAGCATCACGACGGTGTGGGGGTTCCACCGGGAGATGAGGCGCTCGGTGTGGAGCGCGGCGGGTTCAGGGTTCATCTCGCCGATGAACGAAACGACGCAGCGGTGGAGCGAGCCGGGGAGCTCGAAGGTGTAGTCGTACTGTCCCGTCTTCTCGTCGCGCTCGGCGCGGAGGCCCGAGGGCAATAGCTCCTGGAACACGCGGAACTCTTCCTTGAGCGCGATGACGATGCCGAGGTCCATGTGGGTTTTCGAAGTGGAGGGCTGGGGATGGGGCTGCTTGGGATTGGCCTCCAATATCCAGACAGTGCCGAAGAAATCGCCCGCGCAAATGACCTCCTCAGCGGCGGCGAGGCAAATGAAGGCTCCGCGCCCGTAGAGCGTTCGCAGACATTCTCCGGAGTGGAGGTCCCACAGCTTGAGCGTACGGTCGAAGGAGGCGGAGAGGGCGTGACGTCCATCGGGCAGCACCGCGCAGCCGGTCACCCAGTCCGAGTGGCCCTGCAGTGTGGCCAGGGTGCGGCCCGTCTCCAGGTCCCACAGCTTGAGCGTG
>NZ_JBJMQP010000160.1:0-58096 GCF_045802625.1 Hyalangium sp.
CCCCGACTCCGGCGGAGACGCTGACGCCGGATCTGCCGGACTTCGATCGCTACAGCGCCTCGGTGGGCCTGGGGTTCAACTTCGAGCCCATCCGGGCGGACCTGGGCTACCAGTTCGTCCTGCTGCACAAGACGACGAGCACGGCCTCTGGCTTCGAGGGCTTCTACGACGGCACGGCCCACGTCATGGGCCTCACCATCGGCTACAGCATGAAGTGAGCGCCTGAGCGCTGGGACGGAGCCTGAGCGCCCCGTCCCTCGCCCATGACTCACGCTGTTCAGAGCCCGGGTTCCTCGCCAAGAGGGACCCGGGCTTTCTTGTGGGCGTTTACAAGCGCCGACTATCGATTGAGTCGGTACACGTACACGTTCCGCGTCTGACTACTCGACGATGGACCATCCGCTTCATCCCACGCCACAACGGGTACTCCCTCGGGGTCGATTCGAAGAGAAGGGTGCGCAGCCCCCGTCTTGCCTGGATTGGCACTCAGGGCACCACCCTGTTGTTCCCAATGCCCCTGAATCCAGCGATGAACATAGATGTTGGTCGTGTTCCCATCGTTACCCACCCAGGCAACAATTGGATTGCCAGAAGCATCTACCGCCAGGACCGGATCATCCGCCTGAGCAATTCCGGAATCCAAGTTCACCCTATCTCCGACTGCCTCCCAAGCAACACCAGTCCAGCGGCTTACGTAAAGATTGCTTGAATTTGCACCTTCATTAAACTCCTTCCACGCCACCACTGGATTCCCAGCCGCATCCAGCTGAAGACTGGGTTGCTGCGCAGATGTCGCCCCAGCCATTGCACTCAAAGGGCTTCCGACAGAACTCCATCCTTCTGCGGAGCGGCGGCTGACATAGATACTTGCAGTTGTCCCGTCGAACTCACTACATGCGACGACCGTTTGATTCGCACTCCCAATCTTCAGGACGGCCCCTACAGCCCCTGTCCCTTGCTGTGGATATGCGCGCAGCTGCTCTACAGCGTTCCACTGGGTGCCGCTCCATTGATCAACGTAAATATTGGATGTTGGAGGCGGATACTGATAGGGCGAGCCATCATCCTGAGACCAAACAACCAGTGGGCTTTCTGTATCATCAAATTGCAGGCTGGGCTTGCTCTTGATGGAACCACCAGCGCCATTAGTCAGACGCCCCAGTTCCTGCCAATGACCTTCCCATGCCGCAATGAACACATAGGGCCCGACGATATTGTACGCGCCGACTACCACACGATTCGCACCGTCCACCTCAAGCGTGGGAGGGCCCGCGAAAGAAATTGTACTTGAGTCAAGAACCGCTCCCCCAAGAGATTCCCAAGCCGTTCCATTCCACCGCTGGACAAAGGCGCTCGCCTGACTGGAATCAGTCCGATTGGGAAGCCTCTCCAGCCAAGCCACTGTAGGCTTCCCCTGCCCGTCCAGCGCAAGCGCGGGGGACTCCGCTGGAGTGGTCGTAATCCCTCCGTCCTCGGGCAGAGCACTCAATGCCCCTCCTACAGGCAGCCATACGGGATAGTCCCAACTCCATGCAGAAGAGTTTGAAAACAGATTCCCTGCGCGATCTGCTAGCGCTCCTAAAGTAATGGACAACTCATTCGGAGCGCTCGGCCTAGAGCCAGGGATAACGGTCAACTCAGCGCCATCCTCGGAAAGCGAGAGCATCTTAGCCAGTTCAACTGGATCGCCAGCGCTCTGCAACAAGAGGTGAACCGTAGTATCGGATAGAGAACCCGCGTTGATCGGTTCGGAAAATGTCATCCGAATAGCCTGTCGCACCGACACATCCTGCGCGCCGGGCGATGGGGTGCGGAGCACCACTTGCGGTGGCGTCCGGTCCACCACCACTTCCCTCGTCTCGCTGGTGAACGTCTGCGTGCCCCGTCGCGCCGTCGCCCTCAGCGTATAGCTGCCTTCCGGCTTCGCTGTCGTGTCCCAGTGGAACGTGTAGGGGCCCGTCAGCGTCGCCAACAGCTCGTCGCCCGCGAACACGTCCACCGCTTCCGGAGTCCCGTTCGTTACCTCCACGCTCACCTCTACTGCTCTATTCGTGTAGGTCTTCGCTTCCGGGCTCCGGAGTCGCACGCTCAAATCGGGGAGTGGCTCCTCCACATCAGGAGCTTCAGGCTCACCCGGGTCGATGTCCGGCAGGCTGATGCACCCGGCCAGCGAAAGAATCAGCAACACCAGCAGAGATGAAGTTCGGTTTCGGTTCATGGTGCCCTTCCCAATGCAGCAAGCGTTCCGTCGAGAGGCTCCGAGTCCTCTGGAGCTTCCTCCTCCGGTACTTCCTTGGGCCGCAACGTGGCCCTCTCAAGGAAACGCCCGCAATCACCGCAACTTACGATCTTTGCTTCCGGGCCACATACCCCTCACACAGCCACATCTCGCGCGTCGGACGGCACGGCCCGCTGTGCGGCACCGTCCAGACTGTGGACGATGAGTCCTTGAGACGAGACTCCCGCTTGGGAAACCCAGGGAAGGCGGTAGGGTGAAGCCATGAGCTCCAAACCCGGCCGGAATGATCCCTGCCCGTGTGGCAGCGGGAAGAAATACAAGGCGTGTCATGCCGCCGAGGATCGCGTGAGCGCCGCTCCCCCGCCCGCGCAGCCTCACCCGCTCACTGGCGATCTCCAGGCCGCCATGGCCCTGCTGGGTGACCCGGATGTCTCCAAGCTGTCCCGGGCGCTCGACCGGCTCGGCGTGCTCCTCACCCAGTGGGGGCCTGCTCCGAACCTGCGCTTCGAGGCCGCCGCCTTCGAGGCCCACCTCACCCAGGCGATCGAGGCCCTGGCGGGCACCCTCGAGAAGGATCCCGCCCAGGCCCACCGGGAGCTGCTCGTGGGCGCCGTGCGTCAGTTCGGCACCCGCGCCTTCCTGGATGGGTTCCGCGTCGCCATGCTCCAGCGCGCCGCCGAGTCCGGCCACGCCCCCGAGGACCGCCAGGCCCTGTGTGTCGGCGCCCTGCTCGCCTCGCCCTCCGCCAAGAAGGACTCCTTCCGCCCCGAGGACATCCCCGTCCTCGATGTCGTCTTCGACGTCCAGTTCCGCGAGTGGTGCGCGCACCACCGGGAGCTCGCCAGCAAGTTCGAGGCGCTCACCCGCTTCGCCGAGGACGAGCTCTCCCCCGAGGCGCTCGAGGCGCTGCAGAAGGCGCGCGAGGGCAACGTGGACGCGCTGCTGCAACACGTCCAGTCCGACCCGCGCCTCGTCGAGCGCATCACCCGCGAGGCCAAGGAGCGCTCGGCCCGCGTCGAGGCGAAGCTGCGCGAGCCCGCGACTCCGCCGCTCTTCGCCCCCGAAGAAGAGCTGTGGTTCACCTGCGCCCTCTGGGAGCCGCTCAGGGCCGTGAAGGCCACCTCCTCCAGCCCCGCCACGCGCCGCGCCGCCGTCGAGAACCTCATCCGCGCCGTGAAGGGCGCGCTGGACTCCGAGCTGCTCACCGGCATGCTGGAGCGCCTGCGGCAGAAGGCTCGCGACACCACGCTGGATGAGGCCGCCCGCGCCTGGTTCACCGACGCCGCCATCGCCGTCGAGGCCGAGCCCTCGCGCATGGTCATGGCCGCGCTCTTCACCGCCAGCCAGGAGGCCGTGGGCCGCTCCGCCGAGGAGATGGTGATGCTGGCCGACATCAAGGCCAGGCCCGTGTGGGCTCCCGAGGACTTCGAGCCCTACCGCAAGCTCCTCGAGGACATGGGGCTGCCCGCCGCCGCCGCGCGCATCCGCCGCTGCCAGGACTGGCTCCGCGAGCACCCCGTCTCGCTCCCCACCGAGAGCGCCTGAGCGCCCGGCGGCGGGGAGCGGTGAGGCTCAGACGCGCAAGTCCCCCTCGAGGAGATCCTTCCCCGAGAGCAGCCGCGCTGTCCGCTGGAGCCGCTCCGTGCCGACCTTCGTCAGCGCGCCGCGCATGCCCGGCTGGCTGAGGATGAGCCGCTCGAACGAGGCCCGGTCCAGCTTCAGCACCACGCTGGCCATGTCCGCGCGCACCGTCGCCGTCACCGGCTTGCCGAGCAGCAGGGAGATCTCCCCGAACACATCCCCCTCGCGCAGCCCCGGGTAGGCCTTCTCCTTGCCGTCCCCCTGCACGTGGTAGGGCGTGCACCGCCCGCGCAGCAGCAGGTAGAACGCATCCCCCTGCTGCCCCTGCTCGAGCACCACCTCGCCCGGCTTGAGCTCCAGCAGCTCGAACTCGCGTGCGATGGCCTGCTTCTGCTCGGGCTTGAGCGGCAGGAACACCGGGTTGCTGCGCAGCAGGTTCTCCACCATCCGCTCCCGGTAGAAGGCCTGCACCACCTGCCCCACCACCGGGTGGCTCTTCATCACCTGGCCCAGCCGCTCCCGCGTGAGCTCCAGGAGCACCACGGGCTCCGTGGTGATGACGCTCGCCAGCCGCGGCCCCTCCGAGATCAACGCCATCTCTCCGAAGAAGGAGCCCTCGGTCAGCAGGCCCACCCTGCGCTGCTCGCCGCCCTGGAGGTGGCGCACCACCGCCACCCGCCCCTCCACCAGCGCGAACATGGACGCGCCCGGGTCACCCTCCTCCACCACCGATTGGCCCGCCGCGAGCCTGCGCACCTCCACCGCCTCCACCACCGCCGCGAAGGGCTCGCGCGCCAGCTTCGAGAACAGCGGCACCATCGGCATGCCATGCGCTGGACCGTGTCCGTCCGGCACGGGGAGGAACTCCCCCGTGGGAGGAGGACTCTCGCCATGGCGCCCCGGCCCACGCCAGCCATACAGGTCCGCCAGCGAGCGGGGCGTCCGGGCGTGGCCTGGCTCCAGCTTCAGCAGCCCCTTGCACGCGACGATGCCGCGCAGCAGTTGCCCTTCCCGGGCCCACGCCAGCGCCGCCTCTTCGTACGCGGTCACGGCCTCCGCCCGGCGCCCGAGCCGCTCGCGCAGCTCGGCCACCCGCTGGTGGCTTGCCCCATCATCCGGCGAGGCCTTCACCACCTGCTCGTACTCCGCCAAGGCCGCTTCGAGCTGATCCAGCGCGAGCAGCCGCGCGGCCTTCTCCTTGCTCCGCTGGAGCGCGTCCATCATCTCCCGATCCAGTCCTCAAGCGCTCAGCGCGCGCACCCGAGCCGCCAGGTTTCGCGTGAAGAGCCGATAGATGCGCAGCGCCGCACTCTCGTGCGTGTCCAGGTAGTGCTGGAAGCCCGCGCGGGTGATGCGCAGCGCCCGCACCGCCGTGCGCGCGCGCACGTGCGCCGACGTGGGCCCGTCCTGGATGAGAGAGATCTCCCCCAGGTACGCCCCTGGCCCCAGCGTGTTGAGCCGCTTGGCGTCCGGCTCGGCGCCGCTGAACACGTCCACCGTGCCCTCCAGCAGCACGAACAGCCCCGTGCCCTGCGCGCCCTTCTCCAGCACCGTGGCCCCCTCGGGGATGAGCACCTGCTGTGCCACCCGGTACAGATCCTTCATGTCTTCCAGCGACAGCTCGCCAAAGATGGGGATGGCCTTGAGGTAGCCGTAGCCGCTGGTGGCTGGCGTCACCCGTGCCACCGGCGGCACGGAGGAGACCCCGTTGGACACTCCCGGCAGCTGCGCCAGCACCTCGTCCGCCTCCGCGTCCCGGCCCACGCGCCGCAGCAGCCGGGCCTGCTCGGCCAGCACCGCCGGATCCTTGCGCGCCTCCTCCGAGCCGCGCAGCGTGTCCACCAGCAGCGCCAGCGCCCGCCGCGGCTGCCCCTCGTTGTCCAGCAGGGTGCAGATGCGCAGCACGGACTCCAGGTGCCGCGGATCATCCACCGGCACCCCGCACAGCGCCTCCACCTCCGCGTGCACGTTGCCCAGCTCGCGGTAGACCGCCGCCGCCTCCAGGGGCCGGCCGAGCCGCGCCAGGCACTGCGCCATGGACTCGCGTGCGCCCAGCCCGCGGTACAGCTCCAGCGCCCGCTCCAGCGCGCCGCCGCGCTCCAGCGCCGCCGCCGCCTTGGCGATGTCCCCAGCGCGGAAGTACGCCTCGGCGGCCTCCACCTGATTGCCGCCCTGCTCGAACAGCGCCGCCGCATCCGCGTCCGAGCCGAAGCCCAGCAGCAGCCGGGCCGCCCCGTTGAAGTCGCGCGCCTTGCGCAGCACCTCCACCAGGCCCTTGCGCTCCTCCACCGAGGCGTTGGCGGCTTCCTTCAGCAGCCGCTCGCGCTGGGCCGCGCTCATGTCCTCGTAGAGCTGAACGGCCGTCTCCACCTCGTCGCGCGTGGCCAGCCACTGCACCACCTGGTAGGCGCTCCCGCCCGCAGCGCCCGGCTGCCCGCTCTCACCCACCTTGTTGGACCCCGCCGAGGATTGCTCCATGCCGTATTCCTATACCGCCTCAACCTGTCTGGCGACGTGCTTCGTCCCGAGTTGGGCCCTCGATCGGCTCGACGGGAGGTGCACCAAACTACCACACCGCTCCCCCGCCCATCGTTCCCTGGAGCCGCGCCGGGGCTGTCTCACATTCGACACTCTGCGTCGAGCCCCTCCCTCAGGCATCTGAGCGTCCGTGCCGGCCCCAGGCGCTCGATGCGGCAAAAAGCCACATCGCTTCACCGCCGAAGGGGAGCCAGCCTCGCGTGCGAGGCAAACCCGGGCGCTATCGTGCGAGGCACGCCCCCTGCCCGGAGCCCACCGAGATGAAGACTCCCCCCACTCCTTGCTGGAGGCTGCTGCTGGTGCTGCTGACGTTGCGAGCCCTGCCCGCGCTGGCCCATGGGGGCCTGCCCGAGACGAGCAACCTCAGCCTCCGCCGTGGGAGCAGCGAGGACTTCATCTCGGGCTCCACGTTCGGCGCGGTCATCTCGCGAGACCACGGGCAGACGTGGCGGTGGCTGTGCCCCGAGGGCATGGGCATCGGCGCCTGGCGCCCGGAGCGCTACTTCTGGCTGACGGGAGGACCGTTGCTGGCCGCCACGGGCAGCGCGCTGATCCGCTCGAGCGATGGAGCCTGCACGTGGAACACGCACCCCTTCTTCAAGGACACGTGGGTCACCAACCTCGCCGTGCACCCCACCGACGAGCGCATCATGTACGCCACCACGGGCAAGCCCTCCGTGGCCAACGGCATCTTCCGCTCGGAGGATGGAGGAGAGACCTGGACGGCCGTCACGGTGCTGAGCCTGGACGTCCGGTACTCCGCCATCCGCATCGCGCCTTCGGATCCGCAGCGGATCTACGCCTCCGGCCAGGACTCGGCGGGGATGATGTTCTTCGACCGTAGTAATGACGGGGGCCAGACGTGGACCCGCCTGCCCCAGCCGCTGCCCCAGTTCCAGCGCCCGTATGATCTCAACCTGCTCCTGGTGAGCGACATCTTGCCGGAGGTGGTCTGGGCTCGGGTGTCCGCGCAGGGCTTCAGCTACCTCCTCAAGAGCACGGACGGCGGCGCCACCCTGACGCAGGCCATGCAGACGGCGGATGTCATCGTCGGCGCGGAGGCCTCGGCGGATGGCCGCACCGTGTGGGTCTCCACTCCGGTCCACATGTACCGCGGACGGGGAGACGAACCTTTCGCCGAGCTGCCACTGCCCAACGGCAACGCCTGCGCGCTGCGCGTGGGAGCTCTCCTCTATGGCTGCGGCTCGAACTGGGTCCACGACTGGGCCCTGGGGCTCAGCCACGACGAGGGCACCACCTGGGAGCCCATCGTCGGCCTCAGCAGCATCCAGGGCTCGCACGTCTGCCCGGCGGGGACTCCCGTCCAGGAGCTCTGCCCTTCGCGCTGGCCGCAGCTCGCGGCGATCCTCGGTGCGCCCACCTACGGCGATGGCGGGGTGGACTCACCGCCGGACGCTGGCACCTCGGACCCAGGCGAGCCGCTGCCCCCACCGAAGAAGGGTTGCAGCGCCACCACGGGCCTGGTCCCCGCGGCAATCCTGTTGCTCACCCTCACCCTGGGCCGCCGCTCCCGGCGAGGCCCATCTCCGAGAACCTGATCGATCATGACTCCACGACAACGCATTCTTGGGAGCGTCTGCGCCTCGGCGCTCCTGCTGCTGAGCACCGCCTGCGGCAAAGCCGAAGAGCCGACGTCGAAGTGTGGCGAGCCCCTCTATGGCGGCTCCGCCACGGACGAGGCGTGGATGACGATGGTGGACTCTCAGACAAAGCCCATGGACTCCTCGCGGGCCGTGACGGTGATGTCCCCGGCCGAGGGGGAGACCCTCGCCGCCAGCTCGCCGCCGCCGCAGCTCTCGTGGACGTCGCCGCTGCGCGCCTCGCTGGAGCGCGACACGCCGAGCCGGCTTGCTCGGGCATCTCGCCGGTCCTCTCGTGGCCCGCTGGCGTGGCTCGAAGAGCTGCTGGTGCCCACCGCCGAGGCCCACCTGCCTCCCTTCACGGGAGACATCTATCTGGTGCAGTTGACGGTGCCGGGGAGCGAGTGCCCCATCGAGGTGCTCACCTCGGAGCTGTCGTGGCAGATGGACGCGGCCTCGTGGAACCAGGTGGCGGGAGCCAACGGCCAGAACCTCTCCCTCCAGGTGACGAGCGCCTACCTTCAGGAGAACCGGCTCAAGGAGGGGCCCTATCGGCTGGAGACGCCACGCACGTTCCGCCGGGCGGCCGCTCTGCCATGATGCGCGCTCGACTGCTGTTGGCCGCGCTGGCGCCCCTGACCCTCGGAGCGTGCAGTGGCAAGGACACCGGTCCCCTCACGGTGCCGGAGCTGGAGTACGGAACCGATCAGGCCTGGCCCTCGCCCGCACCGCTGCCGCCCATCGGTCCCGCTGGGCGGCTCGTCATCACCAACAACCTGGATGACACCCTCAGCCTGCTGGACCTGGACACGGTGGGCTCGGCGGACTGGAAGGAGCTGGCGCGCATCCCCGTGGGGCTCAACCCCGTGGAGCAGGAGGGGCCTCACCACAGCGCGGCCTCGCCCGACGGCGCCTTCTATTACGTGGGCATCTCCAACTACGTGCCCGGCTCCGGCTCGGGGCCCCATGGCAACCACGGCTCGGGCACGGCGGACGGCTACTGCCTCAAGCTGGACTCCACCACCAACAGGCTCGTCGGCTCGGTGCGCGTGGACCCCAACCCTGGCGACGTCATCATCAGCAAGGACGGGCGCACGCTGTACCAGACGCATTTCGACCTGGTGAAGATCGCCACTGTCGCCAAGCGCGGTGGGACCGAGCAGGAGATGTACTCGCGTCTGGCCATCATCGACGCGGAGACGATGACGCTCAAGGAGATGGTGCCAGTGTGCCCGGCGCCTCACGCGGTGCGCCTGTCCGCGGACGAGCGCCGCGCGTACATCGCCTGCTGGTCCGATGAAGTGGCCATCGTGGACCTGACACAGCCGAGCCACCCGGTGACGCGCGTGAAGGTGGCCGCCAACGCCGGCACTGCCGTGGCCCCCACGAACGAGCCCTATGCGCTCACCGTCTCGCCCACCACGGGCGCGGTGTGGGTCAGCTCCCTGGCGAGCCGCTCCGTGCAGTATCTCGACCCGGCGTCGCTCACCATGGATCCGACCCGGACCGTGGGGCCTCCAGATCTGACAGGGGCGCCCATGTTCGGGGCCTTCACCGCCGACGGCAAAACCCTCTACATGCCATACCAGAGTGAAGATGCGATCGCCGTCATTGATCCCGCGACCTCCCGCGTCCAGGGGAAGATGCCCCTGGAGCCCAGTGGCTGCCTCAACGTCCATCAAGTCTCGCTGACACCGGACGAGCGGTATCTGCTCGCGGTCTGCGAGGGCGACCACATCGGGCCCGGCACGTTCCACGTCGTGGATCTGGCGGAGAAGAAGGTGGTGAAGACGGTTCAGGTGGGCATCTTCCCGGACTCGGTGACCCTGGTGCGGAGGCAGCCATGAGGTGGGCACTGCTGACCGCGGGGCTGCTGGCGGCGGGCTGTGGCGGATCCACCTCGGCGGCCGACTTCGGCGAAGAGCTGTTCCAGGACTCGCGCCTGTCGGACAGCCAGTTCAACAGCTTCTCGTGCGCCACGTGCCACGCCACCACCGCCACGCCCGAGGCCGGACACCTCCGCGCGGGGTACTCGCTGCACGACGTGGCCTCGCGCCCGAGCTGGTGGGGTGGCTACGAGACGAACCTGCTGGACGCGGTGAACTTCTGCTACGTGAACTTCATGCGCGGCGTGTCTCCGCTGACGCAGGAGGACCCCAAGTCTCGCGCTCTGTACGAGTACCTCGTCCGGATCAGCCCGGACGCTCAGGCCGACGCGCTGCCCCTCACCGTGGTGAAGGACATTGGAGACGTGCCCCGAGGCGACAAGACCCGCGGCGCCGAGGTATACCGCGCGGCCTGCCAGACGTGCCACGGCGAGACGCACACGGGAAAAGGGCGGCTGACGCAGCTGGCCTCCCTCCTCCCGGACATCACCAACGAGTACGACTCGGTCTTCCCCGGCGTGCCCCATCAGCTCGTCGTCATCGAGAAGGTGCGGCACGGCCAGTTCTTCGGGGTTAGTGGCAGCATGCCGCTCTACAGCCGTGAGGCCCTGTCGGACGAAGACCTGGGCGCGCTGCTGGCGTACCTGGGGCTCTGAGCGTCGGGCCGTGGACTCCCAGCCTCCAGGGGGCTGGGAACCGTCCGCGAGCGGACTTAACTTCCCGTCCATGAGCTTGCGGTCGCCCATGCAGCTCACCCTGTTCGACGGGCCGGGGGCTTCCCACCCCGAGCCCGAACGCCCTCGCTCGCCCCAATCCCCTGCGCCCGCTCCCTCTCCAGGCGAGCGGCGTCCCCTCCCGGCCCGAGCCGACACCCTGCCCCGGGCCGCCGAGCTGGCCCACCGGCTGTCCACGCTGCTGAAGCTGCCCATCCACCTCACCCTCACGGACAACCGCGCGACCCTGGTCAGCTTCCGCCGCCACCCCAACGCCCTGCGCCTGCGCGTCCACCACCTCTTCCTCGACGCGCCGGACGAGGTGGTCCGCGCCATCGCCGTCTTCGTAGGCCAGGGCCATGCCCGCGCCCGCGCCGTGCTGGAGGAGTACACCCGCGAGCAGCGGGCCCGGGTGCGGCGAACGCGCCGGCCCGGCGCTCCGCTGAAGGCCCGCGGCCAGTGCTTCGAGCTGCGCGCCATCCTCGAGCGCCTCAACACCACGCACTTCGACGGCCGCATCCAGGCGGACATCGGCTGGGCGCGCCGCCCTGGCCGGAAGCAGCGCAAGACGATCCGCCTCGCCATCTACGACGAGCGGCTGCGGGAGATCCGAGTCCACCCCGCGCTGGATCAACCCCATGTCCCCGCCTTCGTCGTGGACGCCGTCGTCTTCCACGCGATGCTGCACCAGCTCTTCCCCGAGGAGCCGGGGAGCTGTCCGTCCTCGCACTCGCCGGGGTTCCTCGAGCGCGAGCGTGCCTTCCCGTTGCTCGACGCGGCCCTGCGGTGGCAGCACGAGCACCTGCGCTCGCTCCTGCGCGGCTGATCAGCCCAGCCTTCCCTGGCGGCGGAGAAACCCGGGAGAAAGATGAACTCCGCGTCACGTCCCGGCGCAACTCATTGGCCTCCGGGGCAGAGCCCGCTGCATGCTCTGGGAGCGATGCGCTATTTCGGAGTGGAAGAGGCCAACCGACTCATCCCCATGCTGAACCGCGTCTTCGACCAGGTCCGCCCCTGGGTGGCGAAGGTGCAGAAGATCGCCAAGGAGCTGGAGACGCTCCGGAGCCAGGGCACTCGCGACGCGCACAGCGAGCTGCTCCACGAGCAGCATGAGGGATTGATCGAACAGATCCGCTTCGAGCTGAAGCAGCTCGAGGACATGGGCATCGAGGTGAAGGCCGCCGACGGCCTGGTAGACTTCCACGCCCAGCTGGGGGGACGCACCGTGTACCTGTGCTGGCGCTACGGAGAGCCGGCCGTGGCCCACTGGCACGAGCTGAACACGGGCTTCTCGGGGCGCCGGCCCATCGAGGATCCGACCGCCTTCGCGCCCACCTACTTGAGCTGACGCCGGGGCGCCGCTCAGGCCGGAGCGAGCCCCTTGCGCAGCAGGTTCAGCTTGTTGCGCGCCGACAGCAGCTGCTGGCGCAGCGAGTCCGCCTGCCGCCCCACATCCGAGAAGTCCTGCTCGTCGGCGAGCTGGGTGACGGACTGGGCCTCCTCGGCCACCTGCCCCATCCGCTCGTTGAGCGCGTCCAGGGTGCCGAGGATCTCCACGTTCTGCTCGGGCGTCTGGGCCTTGGCGCGCTGCGCGGCGAACTCCTGCATGCGCTGGTTGAGCTCCGCGGCGCTCTGCCCCAGCGCTCCGTAGCGCTCCAGCAGCGACTTGAAGGTCTCCGCGCGCTGCTGCAGCTCCTGCGCGCGGGCGTTGACGGCCTCGGCGTGCTTCTGCTGGCGATCCCTGGCCCCCGTCACCGCCGCCACCAGGGCGCTGACGCTGGCGTTGAGCACCTGGTCCTGCTCGGCCACGTCGCGCAGCAGCTTCGAGGCGCGCTCCAGGCTCTTCTCGGAGTTCAGCGGAGTCTTGTGGAACTGGTCCGCCAGGGACTCGAAGCGGGTGAGCTGGGAGTCCAGGGCCTCGGCGGCGGCAACCAGCTCGGAGGGCGACTTGTCGCGCTTGCTCATAGGGCGCAGAACATCGCACGGCCCGAGCGGGTTTCCACTCCCGGAATGCGCCTCACGCCTCCGGAGCGTTGTCCACGGACAGCTCCCTGCCCCGCAGGCTCAGGTGGACTGGGCCGGCGCGATGCGCAGCGTTCCCTCCAGGGGCGCGCCCAGATCGACCATGAGCCTCGCCAGGGACTCGGCGGCGGACTCGGCGGTGTTGCCCAGGCGCACGAGCATGTCCCCCACCTCGTCCGGAGTCCGCGCGAGCGCCAGCGTCTGCAGCCCCACGTCCCCCTCCCACAGCTCCATCGCCTCCGTGTGCGCCTCGCGCTCGAAGCGGTCCGGGTCCAGGTTGTTGCGCTCGCACACCCGCATGCGCGCCAGGTCTCTCCACAGCATGACTTCCTTGTCCGCCAGCAGCAGCTCCGCGTGCCACCGCCCCTCCAGCCCCTCGGCCTCGCCTCGCAGGCCCCGCGCCAGGGCGGCCACCGTGTCCGGCGCCAGGTGGCTGAACACCACGGACAGGTCGCCCTGCGTCTGCTGCCCGGACGAGTCGATGACGACGTGCCAGAGCACCATCCGCCCGGTGAAGCGGGCGGAGGCGCGCACCTCCACGCTCCCATCGTCGTACTCGGCGGACCACTGCACGTTGAGCACGCTCTCGGCATCCAGGCGCTTGAACTGGCGCAGGAAGGCCAGCTCCTGGCCCGGCGCGCGCTGCTGCGTGAAGACGGCCACCCGGCCCGAGCGCAGCACCCCGCCCTCCGGGTCCGCCAGCGGCACGGCGCCGGTGCTCACGAAGTGCTGGTAGGCGCTCAGCGTGCCCTCGCGCGCCAGGTCCAGGTCCGCCGTCCGCCCCAGCGAGCGCTCCAGCACCGGCATCACGCTGTCCTGCACGGTGTCTCCCAGAGGCTCCAGGCCCGCGAAGGGGTCCTCCACCTGCCCGCGCATGGACGTGGTGGTGATGCGCATCAGCCGTGAATCCAACCGGCTCACCTCATGGAGCCGGCCCGTGGCGCCCTGCCCCTCGCCCGAGGCCTCCCAGCGCAGGGTGCTGCCCTCGGGAATCGTCAGCGGCTCGGCCAGGGTCAGCGGGGGCAGCTCTCCCGCCCGAAGCTGCGCCGCTACCGTGACGTTCGTCTCCAGGTAGCACGAGGGCGGCATGTCCTTCGCCCAGGACACGCCTCGCCCGGCGCCCGCATCGAGCAACAGGATGTACGTGTCCTGCAGATCCTCACTGACGAGCGTCTCGGCCAATGTGGCCATGGGGCCCGTGCTCTCCGGCACGTCCTCCCCGGCTGCCATCTCGTTGGGAGTCGTCATGCGGCACCCATCATGCCCCCTCGGACGCTCTGCGTACATTCAAGCGCCAAGGAGCTTCGCGCTCGGTCAAGGCGGGTCTCCGGCGACTCCTCCCGCTCTCGGCCGTCCCCCATCCAAGCATGAAGAGGATGCTCGCGCGCCCCACCGGGCACGCGCAGCTTACAGATAACAGATGTGCTGGAGGCAACGCACATGGATTACCCGCTCTCCATCTTGGTGACAGGCGCCACGGGCCGGCAAGGCGGCGCGCTGGCCCAGCAGCTGCTCTTGAAGGGGTATCGCGTCGTCGCCCTCACCCGCCAGGTGGATTCGCCCGCGGCGCAGGCCCTGGGGCAGCTGGGGGCGGAGCTGGCGCAGGGCGACTGGGAGGATCCGGGCTCGCTCGAGCCCGTCATCCGCAAGGTGGACACCGTCTTCGCGATGACGACGCCCTACGAGGCCGGGCTTGAAGCCGAGGTGCGCCAAGGCATGAACATGGTGGACGCCGCGAGGCGGGCGGGCGTCCGGCACTTCATCTACTCCTCGGTGGCGGGGGCGGACCAGCACACGGGCGTGCCCCACTTCGACAGCAAGCACCAGGTGGAGCGCTACCTGCGCCGCTCCAACCTGCCCTACACCATCGTGGGCCCCACCTTCTTCATGGAGAACTTCAGCGGTCCGCTGGTCCGCGAGGGGCTCGAGTCCGGAGTGCTCGGGCTGGCCCTGCCGCCGACGCACGGCCTGCAGATGGTGGCCCTGGAGGATCTCGCCCGGTTCCTGGTCTACATCATCGCCTCGCACGAGGACTTCTACGGCGAGCGCATCGACGTCGCGTCGGACGAGGTGACGGGCCAGCAGGCCGCGGATCTGCTCTCGTACGCGAGCGGCCACCGCGTCCACTATCAGGAGCTGTCCCTGTCCCAGCTGCGCGAGGAGAGCGAGGACAAGGCCCTGATGTATGAGTGGCTCGAGCGCGTGGGCTACCACACCGACATCCTCACGCTGCGCCACGAGTACCCACGGGTGGGCTGGCACACCTTCGAGGAGTGGGCGCGCAACCGGGACTGGAGCTTCATCGGCTCCGCTACCCGCTCCGAGCTGGGGACGACCTGAGTAGAATGGAGGGCCTCTCGAGGAGGTCTCCATTCAAAGGTATTGGCTCGGGCTGGCCGCACTGTTGTTCACGGCGGGGTGCACCCATGAGGGGAAGCTGCGCCCCCAGGCGGGAGCGGTCCCTCTGACGGAGAATGGCGCACGACATGACGTACCCCTCCAGCAACAGTGTCCCTACCACCCGGCCGCCGCCCTGCTACACGTGCACCCCCGCCATCGACCTCGGCACCCTGCCCTCTCCGGACATGCTGCGGCAGGCCTTCACCGAGGGGCCGCTGGAGGATGGGCAGATCCGCAAGGGCTTCCTCTACTTCGAGCAGCCGCTGCGCACGGACGACCACGTCACCCTGAAGGTGAAGCTGGTGGATGGCGCCACTGGAGAGCCCGTGGGCTCCATGAGCGTCCCCTTCGACGTGCTCTGAGCCGGGCCCAGGTGCCGCTGCGTGGGGTGCGGCCTCATCTATAAAGAGAATCAGTGCAGCAGCATGCGCGCGCGCGGCGGGAGCCGCTCGTAGTGCGTCTTGAACAGCCGCAGCTCCTCGGGCTGCCCCAGGCTCCGGCGGATGTCCGCGCCCCGGATGGAATGGCCAAAGAGAGGACCGAGCAGGCACAGATCCAACGCGCCCGCCACCAGCGGCCCCAGCCCCGCCAGCGCCACCACCGCGCCACGCGGCGAGCCCGACGAGAGCCCTCCCAACACCATCCCGGCCCCCGCCAGGATGCGGAGCCAACGTCCTGTCCGAGAGGCCATGAAGCCAACGAGCATGCGGCACCTCCAGGCGGAAGATGGGCACTCGCCCGAGCCACACCACCCGCCCGCATGCCTCCCAGGCGCCTGCATGCCCGCCCACCCCCCAAGGGCTCGCTGCTCCCGATGGAGCGGAGCCGACGCACCGTGTGAGAGCTCCGGGGTGCACTCGCAGTGTGCGCGTCCCAACTTCCCCATAGGACCGAGTGATCAGAGCGGCCTGGGGAGCGGCGCGTATGTTCGAGCGATCGGAGATTCACAAGGGGATGACGGTGCGCAGCATCGACGGGCACAAGCTCGGGCGCATCGTGGAGCTGAAGGACGAGGAGCTCATCGTGGAGAAGGGCTTGCTGCGGCGGCGGGACTTCGCCGTGCGCCTGTCGGACGTGCGCGAGGTGGCCCACGGCGAGGTGTTCCTCCACCACGGACAGGACAGCCTCTTCGCCGCGCCGCGCGAGCTGCCCTCCCAGCCTCATGCCCGCGGCTGGCACATGGCGCACCTGTTCTCGCGCCGGGAGAGCTGAGCGCCCAGGGCGGCGGCGCCCTCACGCGCTGAAGTCCACCCGGCGCACGTCCTCGTCTCCCTGCGCCGCCTGGTACACGTGCCACGCGGCCGCGAGATCCTGAAACGGCAGCCCCACCGAGCAGAACACCGTGAGCTGCTCGGGCGAGGTCCGCCCCGTGCGCATCCCGGCGAGGAGCTCTCCCAGCTCCGCGTGGATGGACTGCTCGGTCAGGCCCGCGCTGCCCACCACCCCGCCGGCCAGCGCCAGCCCTCGGTGATCACACACGAAGGTGGCGCGCTCGAGCAACTCCGGGGACAGCTCCACCTTGTCCTGCTCGTCCGCGCCCAGCGCGGTGATGTGCATGCCTGGGCGGGCCAGCGCCGCGGGGAGCGTGGCCTTGCCTCCCGCGCTCGTGGTCACGACGATGTCGGCCTCCTCCACCGCCTCCTCCACCGAGCCCACCGCCCGCACCGGCAGCGACAGCTCCTTGTACATGCGCGTGGCCAGGGCGACGGCCTGCATGAAGTCCGCGTCATAGACGAACGCCTGGGTCAGCGAGCGCACCATCCGCAGCGACTTGAGCTGGAGCACGGACCGGGGGCCCGCCCCGAGCAGCGCCACCCGGGTCGCGTCCGGCCGGGCCAGCACGTCCGCGCCCAGCGCTCCCACCACGCCGGTGCGCACCGCCGTCAGGTGCGCCGAGTCCATCACCGCCAGCAGCGCGCCGGTGGCCAGGTCATGCAACTGCAGCACGCCCTGCAGAGCAGGCATGCTCGAAGGGAAGCGAGCGCTCACCTTGACCGAGTAGGCGGGCACTCCCGGCAGGCTGCCCGGGAAGAGCACCATGGCCGTGCCTTCGGTGTGCAGGGGTACACGCGTCCGCTGGGGTGCCACCGTCCGCGCCAGCGCGTCCGCGCGGAACGCCTCGCGCATGTCCGCCAGCAAGGTGAGGGCCTGCAGGTTGCGGGACACATCGGAGCGGCTGAGGAGGAGGGTGCTCATCTTCGGCGCAACCTAATCGAGCGCGGTAGAAGTCCACATGGCCTCGTCACATTTCTGTCCAGCCTCCACTGTTGTGAATGCATGACGCGGCGCCTGTCCCCCGGTCGAAGGCGGGCAGGCATGAGAGGCGTCCCACCGAGGCCCTCGGGGGTCCCGGCCACTCCAGCCCCGGGCCGCTCGCCCTGAAATCCCCGTGCGGGCGTGGTTGTCCCATCATGCGCAGTGTGAGGCTGGGCGTGAGCCAGAGATCCTCTCGGAGGTCGCGATGCTGGAGCAGGAACCACGTCCCCACGATTGGGAATCCGCGCGAGATCCCGAAGAGCCCCACCGGCTGGCGGCCTTCCTGCGCGCCCACCGGTCGGAGATCCTCGCTGACTGGCAACACTCCACGCATGCGCTGCGCTCGCGCCGGGTGGTAGGCGAGGCCGGGGTGGTGGATCACATCCCCGCCCTGCTGGATGGCATCACCGAGGCGCTGGCCCACGAGGCGCATGGGATTCCGCTCCAGCTCCCCAGCGTCCTCTCGGACGTGCATGCCCTGAGCCGGCTGAGCCAGGGCTTCGGCATCCACGAGCTCACCTACGAGTACGGACTGCTGCGCAGCTGCATCCTCCGCCGGCTGGAGTCCTCGGCGGTCCACCCCGCGCCCGGCACCCTGGCCCTGTTGGATGAGATCATCGATCAAGCGGTGACACGCTCGGTGCTGAGATACTCGCGTCAGCGCGAGCGCACGCTGAACGCGCTCGATCGGATGATGCAGGCGGCCTTGGAGAGCCCGGACGAGGACACCCTGCTCCAACGGCTGCTCACCTTGCTGATGGAGTCCGCCCTCCAGGTGGACTCGGCCACCATCCTGCTGCGAGAGGATGGAACGCTGCGCGTGCGCGCGGCGACCGGGCTGGAGACGGAGAAGACGCTGGGCCAGCGGATGCGCGTGGGTGAGGGCTTCGCGGGCCGCGTCGCCGCCGAGCGCAGGCCCATCTCCGTGCGCTCGGCCTCCACGGATCCGCTGCTGAAGGAGGAGGCGCTGGGGCACCTGGGGCTGCATGCGCTGTATGGGCTGCCCCTGCTGGAGGGAGAGCACCTGGTGGGCGTGGCGTACATGGGCTCTCGCACCGCCTATGCCTTCTCCGAGGCGGACACCCTGCTGTTCCGCATCATGGTCAGCCGGGCCACGGCCCTGATCGTCCAGGCGCAGCTGCGCGCCCGCGAGCAGACCGCACGCCAGGAGGCCCAGCGCTCGCTGGCGATGGTGGACACGCTGCTGGCCACCTCGCCCATCGGCATCGCCTTCCTGGACCGGCAGCTGCGCTACCAGCGCGTCAACCAGACCCTGGCCAGCGTCAACTGCCTCCCCGTGGAGGCCCACCTGGGCCGCTCCATCCGCGAGGTGATGCCGGCCCCGGTCGCCGATCTGGTGGAGCCCCTCCTGCGCAAGGTGCTGGCCACGGGCGAGCCCTCCGGCAGCTTCGAGTTCAGCACGCCCCCGGACCTGGCCTGGCTCCAGGGGCGCGAGTGGCTGGCCAGCTACTACCCCGTGCGTACCCAGGCGGGAGAGCTGCTGGGCATCGGGGGCATCCTGCTGGACATCACCTCGCACAAGCAGGCGGAGCAGGCTCTCGAACAGGCCCTCACCTTCCGAGAGCAGCTGCTGGCCGTGCTCGGGCATGATCTGCGCAACCCGCTGGGCGCCATCAGCGCCTCGGCCACCATGCTCGCGCGGACCCAGGCGCTGGGCGAGCGGGAGCGCAAGGCGGTGGAGCGCATCCGCCGCAGCGGCGCGCGAATGGCGCGGATGATTGACGACATCCTCGACTTCGCGCGCAGCCGGCTGGGCGGGGGCATCCCCGTGACGCGCCAGCGGATGGACATGGCGGAGGTGTGCCGGACCGCGCTCGAGGAGCTGCAGGTGACGTACCCCGAGCGGCAGCTCTTCATCGAAGTCCAGGGCGACACCTGGGGCGAGTGGGATCCGGACCGGGTGGCCCAGGTGCTGAGCAACCTGGTGTTCAACGCCCTCCAGCATGGGCGGGAGGGCACTCCCATCCGCACCACCCTGCGGGGCGACGGAGACTGCGTGCTGCTGGAGGTCCACAACCAGGGCGAGCCCATCCCGGAGGAGCTGCTGCCGCGCCTGTTCGATCCCTTCAAGCGCCGCCCGGCGGATCAGCGCCCTCATGAGGGCAAGAGCGGGACGCGGAGCCTGGGGCTGGGGCTGTACATCGTCCGGCAGATCGTCCTGGCGCATGACGGAGCCGTGGAGGTGCGCTCCAGCGCCACGGAGGGCACACGCTTCACGGTCCGCTGGCCTCACTGCCGGCCGTGAGCACCGGCGGGCTCACTGCGCGTTGGGCGAGAGCGCCAGGGTGTGGAGGGCCTCCGCGAGCATCTGGGTGGTGAGGCCCAGGTGCTCCAGGGAGATGGACTCGTCCGCCGAGTGGACGCTGGGGGACTCCACTCCCTTTAGATCCGGCCCGAAGTCCACGGCCCGCGGGAAGAGGCGGGCATAGGTGCCTCCACGGATGGAGAGGGGGGCGATGTCACCGCGGAGGTTCCGGTGGCGCTTGTAGATGTCCATCAGCGTGATGACGAGCGGGCCGGTGCCATCCACCACGTGCGGATCTCCCACGTAGCGCCCGGCGCCCTCGACGACCCGCCCATCCGTCTCCTGGTTGATCAGCGCCACGGCGTGATCGAGCGCCGCTTGGAAGTCCTCATTGCCCTCCTCGGAGCGAGGCCGGCGCAGGGTGACGCTGAGCGTCGCCTTGCCGTCCTTCACGCGCAGCAGGGTGACCGCGGAGACCAGCGGCCCCATCAGCACATCCTTCTCGGTGAACCCCAGACGCTCGCCGTGGTGGTCCCCGTCGAAGCGGCGCGTCACCGTGTGCAGCAGCGCCGTGAGCCCGTTCTCCGCCAGCGGGAGCCTGGCGGCGATGGCGGCCAGGTCCCAGAGGGCGTTGCGTCCCTGCTCGGGGATGGAGGAGGGAACGGCCTTGCCCTGGGTGGTGAGGACGATGCGCGAGCCGCCTCCGGCCACGGGCACGGCCTTCACCTCGGCCTTGAGCCCTGGGCGCTCCTTGCGCACGCTCTCCATGGCGGCCTTCACCGCGGCCAGGCCCTGCTCCATCGATTTGCCGGCGAACGGCATGAGGCTCAGCGAGGCGCTGCCGGGCACCTGCGCGAGGGACTCCCCGGCGGTGGCCTCCACGGGCAGCAGCATCCCCGAGTCATTCGAGTCCGGAGCGTCCAGCACCGCCTCCAGGGTGAGCGAGACGAAGCCGGACTGCGCCACCACGACGGGATACTCCGAGTCCATGGAGATGACGTGCGTGGGGACCTGCTCCACGCGGGCGTACTCCTGCATGCCCTCCCAGGAGCTCTCCTCGTCGTTGCCGATGATGACGAGCACCTTGCCCTTCTGCGGCTCGAGCCCCATCTCCTGAGCCATCGACAGGGAGACCAGCGCCGCGGCCAGCGGGCCCTTGTCATCCATCACCCCCCGGCCATAGAGCCGACCGTTCACCACCTTGGGCTCGAAGGGCTTGGACTTCCACTCGCTGGGAATGGCGGGGACCACATCGCCGTGGAACACCAGCCCCAGCCGGGGAGCGCCCTGGCCCCAGGACAGCTCGAACACGTCATTGCGGCCCGCGAGGCGGAAGCCGAAGCCGCGCGCCTTCGCCCACTGCTGGAGGAAGCGGCCCATGGCGACCACGCCCGGATTCATCGCCGGGGGTTGATCGCCGCGCACCGTCTTGAAGCGCACGAGCTGCTGCGTCAGCCCCACCACATCCTCGAGCCCACAGGCGCCGACATAGAGGGCATAGCGCTCGCTGAGGGGAATGCCGGGCAGCGCCTCCTCGGAGAACTGGGCCGCGCGCCTGGCGCCGGTGAGCTTGCAGTTGGCGGGCTTGGGCTCTTCCTCTTTGGGCTTGTCCTTGTCGATCTTGGGCTGCGGCCGTCCCTTGCCTGACTTGGCCTGTTGGGCCGCGAGCTTCTGGATCTTCTCGGCCTGGATGCGGGCCTGGCGCTCGAGCTCGTGGAGCTGCGCGGGGGTGAGCTTTCCCGTCGGCTGCGCGAGCGCCAAGGCTGGGACGAGGAGGCAGAGGACGAGACCGTACGAGCACAGACGCATGACGAGTGAACCCTATCCTACCCGGCGCGGCCTCCACATGGGCCGTCCGGTGGCCAGCCGGGGCGCGAACCGCTCCAGAGAGAGGTGAAAACCGGCGGCCAGGTGACTAAACAGCAAGGCATGTTCTTCCTCTCGCCGAAGAAGCTGAAGCTCCCCACGCCGGACGAGGCCCTCAAGGGCCGCTCCGAGCCGATGCCCGTCCCCGACAAGCACTTCGTGCTGGGCACGCCGCTGAAGGGGCCCTTCCCCGCCGGCTTGCAGCAGGCGGTGTTCGGGCTGGGCTGCTTCTGGGGCGCGGAGAAGAAGTTCTGGCAGATACCGGGCGTGTACAGCACCCAGGTGGGCTACGCGGCGGGCCTGACGCCCAACCCCACCTACCGCGAGGTGTGCACGGGGATGACAGGGCACAACGAGGTGGTGCGCGTCCTCTTTGATCCGGCCAAGGTGAGCTACGACGCGCTGCTGCGCGTCTTCTGGGAGAACCACGACCCGACGCAGGGCATGCGCCAGGGCAACGACGTGGGCACCCAGTACCGCTCGGGCATCTACTACTTCGACGAGGCCCAGAAGCGCGCGGCCGAGCAGAGCCGGGACGCCTACCAGAAGGCGCTCAGCGCGGCGGGGCTTGGCACCATCACCACGGAGCTGCTGCCGGCGCCGGAGTTCTACTTCGCCGAGGACTACCACCAGCAGTACCTGGCGAAGAACCCGGACGGCTACTGCGGCCTGGGCGGCACGGGCGTGAGCTGCCCGGTGGGCGTGGGAGTCTCCAGCCGGTAGGCCGCCCGGGCATCGGAGAGCCTCAGCGGCACAGCGGCTGATCCGAGTCCCCCGCGCTGCTGGCGAGGACGCGGAGGAAGTCGGTCACCTGGGGCTCGCGTCCGCTCTCCCAGAGCGAGGCCTCGGCCCAGCACTGCACCCAGGACAGTCCCCAGTCCTCCGGCAGCGCGCTGCACTGGGCCCGGCGCGTGGCTCCGCGAGCGACGCTTTCCTTCTGCACCTCCGCGAACACGGAGGGCGCGACCTGCTGCATGAAGGCGCTCGCGTACGCTCCCGCCGTCGGAACCTCCAGCGGATCCGGCATGAGCCCACCGGGGCTGAAGCCCACATGCTCCTGGTCCTCGAAGCGCAGCTCTCCGGCCTGCTCCGCCGTGGGAGTGGAGCCCGAGCCGCTCGATTGGAGCGTGAAGCGGTAGCTCGACGACCAGCGGTGGGTCAGCACGGAGTACATGAAGTCGTCGTACACGTCCTCGGTCAGCGTCTCGGGCGTGTTGTCCAGGGCACGGCGCGCGTCGTCACGCTCGCGGTAGCGGCCTTTGAGATCCTCGGAGTACTTCTCGGCCTCCTGGCAGGGGGACTGCTGATTGGACGCGGCCTCGGCGCAGCCCACGCAGGAGGCATTGTGCGAGTGCCGGGCCTGCTCGCATTCCTTGTCCTTGTCGCTCTTCATCGACTCGACCTCCCGGACATTGTGCTCGGCCTCCTTGAGGCGCTCCCGGGCCTCCCGGTACGCGGGATTGCGGACCTGCCGCGTGCCGCTGAGGTAGCGCAGGCTGCGCACATCCTCGGAGACGTTCTCCACCGCGTGTTGGATGAACGCGTTCACTCGGATCTCGAGCGGGTCCGGCTGGCCGGGCGCCATGCCGCGCTCGGCGCACCGGGCCGCGGGAGCCAGGTTCGTGGACATGCTCTCGCACAATCTCGAGAGCTCGCTGGCCATCGGCGGCGGAATCGTCCCGCCCACGCGGATGCCGACGGGGATGGAGCTCTGGGTGAGAAAGGCCTGGCGCGCCTGCTCGGCTCGCGAGTTCACATCCGTCGAGGGCGAGAAACATCGCGCCGCGGACCACAGCACGGTGGCGGCGCCCGCGGAGCTCTGTCCCTGCGCGGTGCCGGCAAGCTGCGCGAACCGCGAGGCCAGCTCATTGCCGCGCTCATTGAGGAGCGCCTGGTAGCTGGGGACGGGGAGCTGCGAGGCGCGGGACTGGAGGCAGGCGAGCCCGGCCGTCGCCACGGTCAGCGGGCCGTCCGCCTTCCACTTGGAGCAGCGCTCCGTCTGGACCTGGCTGGCCCTCTCCAGCATCGCGTTGACCTCGGGGTGGTCGGGGATGAGCTCCCGGGCCGCGAGCAGCGGAGGAAGGCACTGGTCCAGGTCGCCCGCGTCGCACGCCGGGCGCGCGGTGGCGATGGCCTGCTCCGTGGCCTTCTGCGCGAAGATGGGAGCGCGGCTGCAGGCCTTCTCGTCGTCGGGAGAGGAGGCACAGGCCGCACGGTAGGCATGCGCCGCGGTCATGAAGTCGCCGCGAATGGCCGCGTCTTCGGCCTGGGCCATGGCCTGACGGTAGGCGGTATTGCAACCGCTCAGCACCATCAGGGCGAAGAGCGAGGAGAGACTCGAAAGCTGGAGGTGGGAGCGCATGCGAGCTCCGCATCCTAGCAACCTTCACGAGCGGATCAGCGAGAGGGCGCGGCCTGCACCGGGCTGCCACCGCTCGCACGGCGCGCCGCCTCCGCGCGCTCCAAGTGCGGGCCGAGCTGGCCCACGGCCATCAGCCCCAGCATCCGGAAGTCGGAGATCAGGGACCAGAGTGGGTACTTGAAGGTGGCGGGCCGGTTCTTCTCGATGCCGAAGTGGCCAATCCAGGCCATCCCGTAGGCAATGACGGGGAAGCCGAGCAACAGCCATGGCCTGCCCCATACGCCGGCGGAGACGGCGCTCCCCAGCCCCAGCGAGGTGCCCACGAAGTGCAGCCAGCGCGTGGAGGCCCGCGAGTGTTCACGGAGATAGAACGGCCAGAACTCGTCGTAGGTACGGAGGCGCTCGGACATGGAATAATTATCCCTGATGGCCGACTGGACCCCCAAGCCCAACCTCTCGGTGGACCTCAAGCGCCTGACCCTCAGCGCGGAGGAAGGGTTCGTCCTCTCTCGGCTGGATGGGCATACCTCCACCAGCCACCTGCCCGCCCTCACGGGGATTCCGCCAGAGCGCCTCCAGGTCATCCTCGCCCGGCTCGTGGCGCAGGGCGCCTTGCAGCCCGCTCCCGAACCCCCCAGCGCTCCGGCCCGCCCCACGCCCCCTGCCCCCCGGGCTCCCGCCCCCTCCACCGAAGTGCCCACGCTCGACGCGCGGCCCGAGGAACTCCAGCAGGACCCTCCGCACGAGCCCCTGGCCGACGGAGCCCACTCGGAGCACTCCGAGCCCGAGGGCTCCGGATCCGAGGAGGCCGACACAACCGAGGAGGAGCCCGCCGAGGCGCTGGGCAACTACCGCCAGCTCTTCGAGACCCGGCTCCACCCACTCACCGAGGACGAGCGCGCGGCCCGAGCCCACGCCGCGGAGGATCCAGAGCTGTCCGCCTTCTGTTTCGATCCGGTGCCCGCCGTCATCAAGGCCGTGATGGAGAACCCGCGCACGGGGCTGGCCCACGCGCGGCTCATCGTCCGCCACCACCGCAACCCCACGGGACTGGAGGCGGTCTGCGCGCGCGCGGCCTTCGCGGCGGACAGTGGAGTGCGGCGCTGGCTGGTGCGCAACCCGCAGCTGCCCTCGGGCCTCTTCCGCCGCCTGTGGAGCGGCCGGCGGCTGATGGAGCTGCACAAGGTGACGATCGATCGCGACATCCCCGAGGGCACCCGGCGCACGGCGCGAGAGCTGCTGCGCCAGCGCTTCAGCACCGGCCCGGCCGAGGAGAAGACGGAGCTCATCCTCAACACGGAGGGCCGCTCGCTCGTGGCGCTCACGGGGCTGGCGGTGGACGGGAAGACGGTGGCGCTGCTGTGCGGGCGCACCTACCGCTCGCCGCTGCTCATCCAGAACATCGCGCGGTGGAGCGCGGCGCCGCCAGCCCTGGTGGCCCACCTGCTCAAGCAGGAGGCCGTGCGGCGGCAGCCGCAGCTCCGGATGCTGCTGCAACGTCACCCCAACGCCCCCGCGGACGTGCGCCGCGGGGAGCATTGAGCACAGCCTCGCGGCCTACTGGCAGTCGCGCGTCTGGAAGTGGCCGAGCAGCGGGTGGCCGCCCTGCGGCACGGTGTCCGTGCTCACGAGGCACTTGCCCGCGGGCACGGTGACGGTCGCGTCCTTGCCCTGCATGGACAGCTCACCCGACACCACCTGCAGACCGCCGGGGAAGCCTGTCGCCGTGTTCGCCTGCACGGGGCGGATGCTCGGCGAGCCGCTCAGCCGCACGTGGTACGTCTGGTCCTCGTAGAACGAGGGCACCTCCGCCGTCGCGTCCGCCTTGAGCGGCGCCAGGAAGAACTGGGTGACGAGATCGAACTCGGGCAGCACGCGCACCAGCGGCAGGCCATCCGCGCCCTTGGAGAGGTTCAGGTCGAAGTGCCGGCCCGAGGCGGCGTTCAGGTCCGCGGTGAAGACCTTGGTGCCGTTGAGGCTCATGTAGCTCTGCGCATCGCCGATGCCCACGTGGGCGACGACGAAGTCATCCTGCCCCTCCTGGGCGCTGAACGCGAAGGACAGGCCGGACAGCGAGTACACCACCTGCTGGCTGGACAGCGACGAGGTGCCGCCGTACGGGCCTTTGTACTCGGTGGTGCCCAGGTTCAGGTCGAAGCTGATGCGCTTGTTGACGCCGTCCATGCGCAGCTCGGACAGCGGGTTGGCCTTGCCCGTGGAGAACGACTGGGTGGCGCCGTCCTTGTCCAGCTCTACCTGGATGGCGTCCAGCACGCCGGTGCTGAAGGTCAGGTCCTGCTCGCCGTTCTTGGTCAGCCGCAGTTCCACCTTGCCCACCATCACGCGCGGCAGCTGCTGCGCGGCGTCGGGAGACAGGAACTGGATGGCGTCCTTGCTCTGGGCCAGGTCCACGTCCACGGCCACCGTGTCCTTGCCGAAGCTCAGCACCAGCGGCTCGGTGCGCTTGGAGCTGATCTGGAAGCCCAGGTCCAGGCCGTCCTTGCCAGTGCTCGTGGCGCGGATGCGCAGCTCCAGCTGATCCACGCTCTTCACGCAGTCGGCGTCCACCGCGGCCGTGGAGTCCATCGGGGTGCAGAGGTCGTCACCGTTGATGCGGAAGATGGTGGAGTCGCCCTCGGTGGACTCGACGTTCGCCTCGATGAAGATGCGCTCGCGCAGGAACTTCTCGACCAGCGCCGCCTCGGCGTCCGCGGCCGTGGGGTCCGAGGGGATGGGGTTGCTCGGCACCGTCGTCGTGGAGCAGCCATTGGGGTCCGTGCAGGTGGACGGGCTGCCCGTCACGGGGACCTTGGCAAAGGTGCCCTGGAGGATGTCCGCCGCCGAGCCCAGGCTCTTGAAAGCGGACATGTCGCCCATCACCCGGGTGCTGGCGCTCGTGGCGCGGATCATGTCGCTGGTGCGACTGGCGGTGGTGTCAGAGACCTCCTTCGCGCTCGGGGGGCTGCTGCAGCCAATGCCGCACAGCGCCATCATCATCGTTCCGGTCAGCCAGAACTTCGTCTTCATGCCTGTCTCCTTGGTCATGCGGGGCGTGGCGACGTCAGCAAGGGCTGCGCCAACGGATGAACGGCGCAACCTCGCGAGATCCCGCGCCCCGCCCGCGACATGTTAAGGGGAGCTCTGACATTCCCGTCAGTCCAAAGGCGGGAATGTCAGGGTGATACTGGAGCGGCGCATTCGGGACATGTGCGCACCCGTGCTAAAGCCCGAGGCATGACACGACATTGGAAGCTCCTGTTGAGCGCCGCGGTGCTGGGCATCGCCGCGCTGTCCTGGGCGGGTGAGCCCGCCGCCGCGCCGCGCTATCGCGTGTCCACGAAGGAGGCCCCGCGCTACCAGATCGCGAATGGCAAGGGCTCGGCCACGCTGCTGCTCAACGCCAGCACGGGGGCCACGGCGGCCTCCATGACACTGCTGGAGCTGAACAAGGGCGCGGCGGTGCCCGAGCACGTTCACGAAGCGAGCGCGGAGATCCTCTACGTCGAGGACGGAGCCGTGGAGATGACGGTGGACGGGCAGAAGCTGCGGGTGGAGCGAGGCGACGCGGTGTACATCCCCGCGGGAGCGAAGCACTCGGCGCAGGTGGTCTCGGAGGGGACATTCCGCGCGGTGCAGGTCTACGCCGGCCCTGGCCCCGAGCAGCGCTTCACCCAGGGCCCGCGCGTGGACAAGAAGAACGGGAAGTAGGGGCGTTCGGCTCAGCCCCAGTCGAGGGGCGTGCACCAGCAGGACTACAGACGCGGACACCACGCGTCAGCGGGTCGGTAACCCTGACGAGCAACTTCGGGATCATGAGCAGCGCCTGACGAAGCTGGAGCGCAAGTACTGGATGAGCGCCGGTCTCACGCGCGAGCCACCGGCTCCACGCCCAGCCCGGGCCCGTCTCTCAACTGGATGCGCCCTTGCACCACCGGGTGTCCCCGGAACGGGTCCTCGGAGATGAGCAGGTTGCCATCCAGGTCCAACCAGTCCGCCAGAGGCCCCAGGTGCGCCGCCGCCGCGATGCCCAGCGAGGTCTCCACCATGCACCCGATCATCACCTTCAACCCACAGGCTCGGGCCACGTCGATGATGCGCAGCGTCTCTCGGATGCCTCCGGCCTTCTGCAGCTTCACGTTGATGCCGTGGAACCCCTCGGCCAGCCGCGGCACGTCCGAGGCTCGGATCAGGGACTCGTCCGCCACCAGCGGCAGGGGCGAGCGGGCCCGCAGCCACTTCGCTCCCTCCACGTCCGCCGCGGGCAGCGGCTGCTCCACCAGCTCCACGCTCTGGGTGGCCAGCCACTCGATGTGCCTGAGCGCCTCTTCTGGCTTCCACGCCTCGTTGGCATCCACTCGGATGACCTTGGTGGTGGTGGCCCTCACCGCTCCGAACACTTCACGCACGCGCTCGGCGCCGAGCTTCACCTTGAGGACTGG
Organism: Hyalangium sp.; assembly: GCF_045802625.1. Lineage (NCBI taxonomy): Bacteria > Pseudomonadati > Myxococcota > Myxococcia > Myxococcales > Archangiaceae > Hyalangium > Hyalangium sp. The sequence goes on from NZ_JBJMQP010000160.1 coordinate 28,170, forward strand.
ATAGGGCTCCGCCTCGCGTACCTTGCGCGCCAGCGTCTCCGGCTCATCGATTCCAATGGAGAAGGAAGTCACAGGCATGCGAGTGGGGTCCACGCCGAGCAGCCGGTACAGCGGCGCCCCGAGCGCCTTGCCCGCCAGATCGTGCAGCGCGATGTCCACCGCCGCCTTCGCCGCGCCGTTGCCGGGCATCGCCTCCTGCAACGCCTCCGAGACATCCCGGAACCAGCGCGGATCCCGATCGAGCACGGGCGCCAACGTTCGCAGCGCCTCCATCACCGTCTCCGCGGACTCGTGATAGCGCACGTTGGGCGCGGCCTCTCCGAACCCCACGTGCTCACCGGAGCGCAGCTCGACCAGGACGTTGCGCTTCGAGGTGCTGGTGCCTCGGGCGATGGTCCAGGCGTGGCGCAGGGGCAGCTCGACGATGCGGGGGCTCAGGGAGGGGGACATGGCGGTAGGGCGCTCCGGGTCGGTGGGCCCTCTAGCACGACTCTCCCCGCGGAGGTTCCCCATGCGGCCCCAGCCCTCGCATGCTTAGCTCCGGGGCCGCATGATTGCTCGCACAGCCCGGCTCCTGCTCCTGGTCGCGACCTGCTCGGGGATGGCCTGCGCGGGGCTGGCTCGGAACTCGGATGGCTCGAACGTGGCGATGGAGGGACCGGTGGCACGACTGTGGCGGATCAGCTCGGAGACGCGCGACTTCGAGCGCTTCTCCCGGGAGGGCACGGCGCTCGCCAGTGATGGAGCGCTGGAGCTGGACACCGCGGCCCCCACTGGCGCCACACCCTTCCCCTCCGGCAAGGAGGGCGGTCCTCCCGCCGTCACCCGCTACCGCTTCGGCACGGCCGTCCTCCCCGAGCAACCCGTCCCCACGGGCTTCGACAGCGCCGTGCCCTCGCTGGAGGCGCTCACCCCGCCGGGCACGTGGGTGCGGGTGACGCTCGCGGCGCGAGTCGGTGGCACGTGGACGAAGGACTATGACTTCGGGCCGTGGGCCACTGACAAGGCCACCGTGTCCCGGCGCAGCGTGAACGGCCAGGAGGATGCGCTGGGCAACGTCTTCACGGACACGCTCGCCCTCAAGAAGCGCGCGGACGCGGTGCGCGTGACGGTGTGGCTCTACTCCTCGCAGCCCGGAGTCACCCCGCGCCTGCGCGCCCTCGCGCTGGCCCTGAGCGACGGCGAGCGCACGGCCGTGGACGCGCCCTCGGACCGGAAGGCCTGGGGCACGGTGCTGGAGGTGCCCGGCCACTCGCAGATGATCTACCCGGGCGGCGGACCCGTGTGGTGCTCGCCCACGTCCACCACCATGCTGCTCGGCTACTGGGCTCGGAAGCTGAACCGCCCGGAGCTGGTGGAGGCCGTGCCCACCACGGCCGCCAACGTCTACGACGAAGCCTACGAAGGCACCGGCAACTGGACCTTCAACGTCGCCTACGCCGCCGCCCAGGGAGACGGCGCCCTGCATGGCCTGGTGGCGCGGCTCGACTCCTTCACCCAGGTGGAGCGGCTCATCGCCGCGGGCATCCCGGTGAGCATCAGCATCGCCTACCAGGAGGGCCAGCTCACCGGCGGCGGCGCACGGAAGACGGACGGGCACCTCATCGTCGTCAAGGGCTTCACGCCCCAGGGAGACGTGGTGGTCAATGATCCCGCCTTCCCCAGCGACGACAAGGTCGAGGCCACCTACAAACGCGACGAGCTGTGGCGCGCGTGGCGCCACTCCGGAGGAGCCGTCTACCTGCTCTGGCCCGTGGGCACTCCGCTGCCCGAGGGCGCGGTGAGCCCCGTGCCCTGAGGCGGTCCGTCAGGGCAGCGTCAGAATCTCAGCGCCCTGCTCGGTGACGAGGATGGTGTGCTCGAACTGGGCGCTGCGGCTGCCATCGGCGGTGACGGCCGTCCACCCATCGTCCCACGAGCGGTGCTGCCAGTGGCCCAGGTTGATCATCGGCTCGATGGTGAACGTCATCCCCGGCCGCATGATCATCTTGGCGTCCGGCTCGAAGTAGTGGGGGATCTGCAGCGGGCTGTGGAAGCGCTCGCCAATCCCGTGGCCGCAGTAGGCCCGCACCACGCTCATGCCGTGCTTGGTGGCGTGGCCCTCGATGGCCAGGCCGATGTCGTTGATGGGCCGGCCCGGCTTCACCGCCGCGATGCCCAGCTCCAGGCACTCGCGCGTCACCTTCACCAGGCGCTCGGAGTCCGGATCCACCTTGCCCACGAAGTACGTCGCCGAGCAGTCCCCGTGCACGCCCTCGAGGAAGATGGTGATGTCCAGGTTGACGATGTCCCCCTCTTCCAACGCCCGGCTGTCGGGGATGCCGTGGCAGATGACCTCGTTGACCGAGGTGCACAGCGACTTGGGATAGCCGTGGTAGTTGAGGGTGCTCGGGTAGCCGCCGAGCTTGATGTAGGCCTCGTGGGCGAGGCCATCCAGCTCATCGGTGGTGATGCCCGGGCGCACGGCGGCGCCGGTGAGCTCCAGCACCTGGGCGGCGGCCCTGCAGGCGCGGCGCATGCGGGCAATGACATCCGGGCTCTTCACCTCGGACAGCTCGGGCGAGCGGGCCGGGCGCCCCGTCTCCGCATAGTCCGGGCGAGGGATGTGCGCCGGGACGCTGCGCGGAGGGCTGATGGTGCCGGGGCGGATGCCGCGACGGTGAATGTCCGAGCCCTTCTTGCGGGCCTCGACGGCATCCGCGCCGCGGTGGCACTTCTTGTACTTGGAGCCGCTGCCGCACCAGCAGGGATCATTGGGCCCTGGGAGGACGGCGGGAGCCTGGCGGGCACTTTGGGTGGTCATCGCACCCGTCTATAACCCGCGAGCGCACCTGGGCGCACGGCTCTTGGAAGCGGGGAGGGCTGGAAGACACAGGCCCCCCCGCTCACCCGCTGGACGACAGTTCAGGGGGCCTTGGGAGCCGCCGGCTTGGCCTTCTTGCGCTCCTCCGCCAGCTTCTGCGCCCGCTCCTGCACCGCCTTGAGCGTGTCCAGCACACCATCCTTCTGGCCGAAGCTCGCCAGCCAGCTCGGGATGGAGCCTCCGGGATCCACCGCGAACTTGTAGACGATGTGCGTGGCGGCCTCGCCCTTGGGGGTGATCTCCCAGGTGCCCTCGTTGTACTTGAGCCGGACGATGTCCTTGCGCTCGGGCAGGGCACCCTCCACCACCTTCCAGCGCTGCACGTACTCGCCCGAGCCGTCCTCGGCCAGCTTCTTCTCGTCCGTCACCAGGATGGTGTAGTCCCGGTCATCCACCATGGGCAGATCCAACCTCGCGTACGCCACGCGCGAGCCGTCCGGGTTGGTGGACACCACCCGGGACTCCTTCACGTACGGCATCCAGAACCGGAACGAGGCCGAGTCCATCAGCGCGTTCTGGACGTCCACGGCGTTGGCCTCCACGTCCTTCTCGGCCCAGACCTCCTTGCCGTTGCCGTCCGTGCGGGCGCGCACCTTGATGACGGCCTTCTTGCTCTCCACCGTCTCCCACTCGTCGGCGGCCCGCGCCAGGCCCGAAACGAGCACCAGCGCCACGGCTCCGGTCCACCACAGCCTCTTCACCTCGAACATGCTCGTCTCCTTCGAAAATGGGGGCACGCCGCCCTCGCCCGCTCCCGCGCCATCCGGAGTGTGCGCGTGGCAACGGAGCTTAACCGCAAGCCCGGACAGGGAGGCACTGCCTGGGCCCTGGAGTGAACGGTGGTGGTGGATTGGCGGCCGGCAGACCGTCTCGTTGCTCGACATTTGAGCAGGCTCCAGGCAGGAAGCGGCCATGAGTGGCTACCTGGCAGCGCCCCCGCCCGAGCGCGGCATCTTCTGCAACCGCACCCTCAACATGCGGGCCATCAAGGCCATCGGGTACGACATGGACTACACGCTGGTCCACTACCAGGTGGAGGCGTGGGAGCGCCGCGCGTACGAGCACATCCGCGAGCGCCTGGTGGCGCAGGGCTGGCCGGTGGCCCACCTCACGTTTGATCCGCTGCTGGCCATCCGCGGGCTGGTCATCGACACCGAGAAGGGCAACCTGCTCAAGGCCAACCGCTTCGGCTTCGTGAAGAAGGCGCTGCACGGCACGCGCCCCATGGACTTCGAGGCCCAGCGCCACGAATACACCCGCACCATCATCGACTTGTCCGAGCGGCGGTGGCAGTTCCTCAACACGCTGTTCTCGCTCTCGGAGGCGTGCATCTACGCGCAGCTGGTGGACCTGCTGGACGAGGGCAAGCTGCCGGGCCCCATGGGCTACGTGGACCTGTACGCCACGGTGCGCCGCATGCTGGATGCCACGCACATGGCGGGCAAGCTCAAGGCCGAGATCATCGCCAGCCCCGAGCGCTACCTGCAGCCGGATCCGGAGACGGCCCTGGCGCTGTTGGATCAGCGCAGCGCCGGCAAGAAGCTGCTGCTCATCACCAACAGTGAGTGGACATACACGCTGCCCATCATGCACGCGGCGTTTGATCCGTACCTGCCTCGGGGGATGACGTGGCGCGGGCTGTTCGACGTGGTGATCGTCAGCGCGCGCAAGCCGGAGTTCTTCACCACGCGCGCGCCGCTGTTCGAGGTGGTGGAGACGGCGGGTGAGGCGCTGTTGCGGCCGCACTCGGGGCCGCTCAAGACGGGCACACCGTACTTCGGAGGCAGCGCGCTGGAGCTGGAGCGTCACCTGGGCATGAGCGGGGATGAGATCCTCTACGTGGGCGACCACATGTTCGGCGACGTGCACGTGACGAAGAACGTGCTGCGCTGGCGCACGGCGCTCATCCTGCGCGAGCTGGAGGAGGAGGTGCGAGCCATCGCCGCCTTCCGAGCCACCGAAGCCCGGCTGGCCGAGCGGATGGTGGTGAAGGAGCGGCTGGAGGCCGAGTCCTGTCAGGTGCGCCTGGAGCTGCAACGGAGGCGGTTGCAGTACGGCCCACGCTCGGAGGTGCCGGAGGAGCAATTGCAGGCACGGGGGGCGGCCCTGCGAACGGAGCAGGAGGCCCTGGACGCGGAGCTGGGCCCCATGGCGCGCGCGGCCGGCGAGCTCTCCAACCCACACTGGGGCCTGCTCACACGAGCGGGCAACGACAAGAGCCACCTGGCGCGGCAGGTGGAGCGCTACGCGGACATCTACACCTCGCGCGTCTCCAACTTCCTGTTCGCCACACCGTTCGTCTACCTGCGCAGCCCCCGTGGCAGCCTGCCGCACGATCCGAACGTGCCGGGCGGCACGCCGGTGTTCCCCTCCACCGACGCCACCGGCGGCTCCAATCCGTGAGGCGGGCAGCGGCGGCTCATGCGCGCCGCACGGCTGTGTGCCGCGCACGTCGAGCCTTCCGCTGAAGTTGCCGCGAGAGCTGTTTCAACTCCGTCAACCACTCCGGCCTCATTCCCTTGGGGGCATAGACGTAGCCCTCCTTCTCGAGCCGTTGATACGGTGCCCTCAGGCGATACCTGGGCGTGAAGATGCCCGTGTCCACGAGGGATTGAAGGAATTGCTTTGGGGTCATGGCCCTGAGTTCCTTCTGCATTCGCGAGAACACCTTCTCCTCAGGGAGTGGCTTGAGCCGGGGGAGCCCTCGCTTCTCCCGTCGCTTTCGGCCACGTCCTGACTGATGAGACCGCCGCGTGCTCATGGAATGAGTCCTCCTTGCCCTCGATCGAGATCGGAAGCGCGTATTGCATCGTGGAATTGTAGTATCGCGCCAACCTGTTGGGTAGGGAGAAACACACCGACGATACACGTAGGGTCGAGAATAGTGATTTGGATATGGCTCTTCGCATGAATGCCTGAGCCTTCGTAGATCGGCTCCCCCTCCACGAAGGCGCAACGAACACTGTCGAATGCAGTTCCTCGGCTCCTCATCCAGGGCAGAAACCAGTTCAACACCGCATTATCAAGGTAACGCAGCTCCCGATCCGCGGTCCTCCCACGATTCACCGGCAGGTCCAGCTTCATCGCTCGCATGTTGTCGGCGAATGCGCGGTAGGCCTGTTCCAGCTCTGTCGTCCACCGGGTGTCCAGCAGGTCGAAGCAGCGGCCGAGCTGGAGGATGGCTCCCACCACCGCGGGCCGCTTCACCTTGCCCCGCCTGCGCTGCTCCTCCGCGAACTTCAAGGCGCGGTCCGGTCCGTACTCCCAGAAGTAGATGCCCGAGCCCAGCCAATCATACGCGTTGGTGCTGGGCCTGAACGGCTCGCCTCGCAATAACCGCGCTGCCGTGGACTCGTCGCAGCCGTGATATCCAATGACCGTCCGCGCATACCGCAGCATGGTCCCCTCCCCATCCCTCACCGTTCTCTGGATGGAGAGGACCCTAGCGGGTAGGGCTGACGCTCGCTGACGTGTCACGTCGTCAGCCCGCTCCTCTTGCTAGTGCTCCAGCCGCCACAGGGCCCGCAGATCGGGCGGAAGGTTGCTCGCCACGTCCTGCGCTTCGCCCTCGCTGATCTGATCCTGGAACACGCGGAACACCAGCCGCACCAGGGACTCGGCCTCGTCCGCGGACTTGCCCAGGTCCTCCGCCACCGTCCGCAGGAACTCCTCGCGCCCGAAGCGATGCGGTCTCGCGGGCCGTTGATCCGGTGGCGGCAGGAACTCCACCAGCTTGCGCGGGAGCTGCGCCTCCAAGTCCCTTGCCTCCTCCGGGAGGATCCGCCGCTCCAGGGCACTCAAGACCGAGATCGCCGCGCACTCGGCGACCTCTGGTTCCAGCGAGCCCACCTCGCACAGATGCCGGATGAACGCGGCGTAGGTCGAACCCACATGGGACTCGTGCCGCTGCACGCGGCGCTGCATCAGCTCCTGCTCGTTCGTAGGACGTGTCATCTGCGCCTCCTCCTCTCCCTCAAGCTGCGCATGGCGCGCGGCGCCCCGCGCGAATGCCCACCCCGCGAACGGGCCACGTCGCCCTCGCCCCCTTCGCCCGTCTGATCCCACCTCCCGCCGGCCTGCTCCCATCCTCCTCGGCTCTGTCAATCCAAGGATGCGCACATCCACACACCACAATAACTACCTGGAAACACTGGCTTTATGGGTGTCTCCAGCGGGAGAGCAAGCTGCCGAGCCAGGGCTGATCCGGCCGGCATGTCGAGGCGATGTCAGACGTCCCCAGTATGAGTTGTCCCGTGAGCCGATCGAATACCGAGAGCGCGACGCAAGTCCTCGAGCAGCGCAACCTGCTGGGCGGAACCGATCTGGTCCCCGTCCTGGGAGGCCACGGCAAGCGCAAGCGCGCTCGGAAGTTCCATGTCGCCTCCGACCGGCCGCTGGGCTTCGCCAAGGCGCTGGCGCTCGTGGTGGAGCACGGACGCCAGAAGGCCAAGGAGCACGGCGTCACCTCGCTGAGCCGCTGCCCCCGGTGTGATCACATCGGCCCCACCGCCAAGGACTTCGGCTACCGCATCATCCGCGGCGAGCGCCGCCCCCAGTCCTGGTGCCGCGACTGCCGGGCCTTGAACCTGCCGTCCGCCAGCCCCGCCGCTCCGCTCAAGTGGTCCACCGGCGCCGCCCCCGAGCCCACCCCTGCTCACGGCGCTGAGGACTCGGCGGATGGCTGGCTGTTCCCGCCCGAGACGCTGCGCGCCCGGCCCCGCGACAAGGGTGGCAAGCGAGAGCGCTAGATCGCTCTCCCGGCTGCCCACCACGGGCGCATATAAGTCCCCTCGTCTCGTTCCCCGCAGGGGGTTGGAAAAGCCGTGGCGTCGTCCCTACCTCTAATCCAAGGAGGGCCACCATGGCCGTTCGGACGAAACTGGTAGGCATCAAGAACAAGCGACGCGTGGATGTGCACGCGGCGCAGCCCAGTCAACAGGCCAGCAATGGTCGCAAGACGCTGCCTCGTGACGAGGCCGCCGCGCTGCGCAGAGCGAAGGCGCTCGACCGGGTCACCCTGGGCCCTGCCGCGGAGATCCACGAGCCCAAGAGCCACCGGCGTAAGACGTCGCTCGCGGGCCGCAAGAAGGCGCCCAGCCAGATGCGCGTGAAGCGCGCGGGCGGGCCCGCCAAGCGGCTGCCCCTTCATGGTGGTTGAGGTTGCTGTCCCCCAGCGCTCGAGGCCGGTGTGCCATGTGTCCGCGGTGCAAGCCCGCGGCCCATGGCCCCGGCCTCAGGCCTGTGCATCCTCCGAGCGGCGCCAGCGGCGCAGGTGCTCGAAGGCGTAGTACGAGAGCAGCACCAGCACGGTGAAGAGCGCGGTGATGCCGAGCAGCTCCGGCTTCTCCCAGGGCTCGTGCAGGTGCGCGCCGATGGCCGAGAGCAGGGGCCGAGGTTCCGTCAGCACATCCCAGCTGTTCCAGCGCTCCACCCGGCCCAGGTAGATGCCGTAGCCGCTCAGCACGGACACCAGCGCCACGCCGGCCCAGGCGGCCGTGCGCCCCACGCGCTCCTCCAGGAGCCGCTTCCACACCTCCAGCGAGAGCAGCCCCAGCATCCACCCCGTGGCGGCGAAGAGCCCCAGCAGCGCCACGTCGAACCACCACGGAATCCCCGGCCGGATGCGCAGGTGGATGAAGTCCGTCAGCAGGTAGGGCGCGTTGGGGAAGGCGAGCAGCCACGCCACGGCCAGCGGCGCCAGTGCCCACCACCGGGCGCCCCGCTCATGGAGGAAGCCCGCCACCAGCGCCAGGCCGTAGGGCACCCACGCGAGGAAGAGGTTCCACAGCAGCCAGAGGAAACCGGGGCGCTGGAGCCACTCGAAGCGGGCCTTGAGCATGCCCACGCACACGGCGGTGCTCAGCAGCGCGGGCAGCAGGCCGTGGCGGTGGAGGAAGCGGAGAGAGCTGTGGCGCATGGCGAAGTCGCGGTGTCAGGGCCGCACGCCGTGGTCAGCCAGCCACACCGCACGGTCCAGGGTTGAAGGTGTCCACGGGCTTGTAGCCTCGGAGCCCGTGCCTCGGGATTGGAGCAAGTTCGGGGCCAGACACAAACAAGGGGTGGACTTGCCGGCCCACCCTCGCGGGGCGTGCTGTTTCCGGCGGGCCCTGGCGTATGGTGCGCCCCGAGCATGCCTCGCTCCTCGCTCCCTCCTGCCCAGACGCTGACTCCTGACGTGGCGCGGAGTTGGCTCGTCAGTCACCTGGGCCTGGCCTCCACCCGCCTTCCTTCCGGCGCCAAGGGCGCTCGCGCGCTGCTCAAGGCCCTGCGCTGCATCCAGTTGGATCCGCTGGATGTCATCGGCACCAACGCGGACTTGGTGACGCTGGCTCGCGTGGATGGGCTCGCGCGAGGAGACGTGTACCGGCACCTGATGCCCGGCCACGCCTTCGAGCACTGGGCCAAGGAGCGCTGCCTCCTCCCCGCGTCCGCCTTCCCCTACTACCGCGAGCGCATGTGGGAGACGCCGTGGTGGCGCCTGGGCACGCGCCTGGATCGCCTGCCCCCGCGGGTGCTCGAGGCCGTGCTGGAGGAGGTGGCCGCGCGAGGCCCCATCTCCGCCGCGGAGCTGACCGACCACGGCGCGGTGGAGCCCCTGGACTGGTCCGGGTGGAAGGGCACGGGCAAGGCCACCTCCATGGCGCTCGAGGTGCTGTGGACCCGCTGTCAGGTGGTCATCTGCGGCCGCGGCCCGGGAGGCAAACGCTACGACGTGCCCCACCGCGCGCTGCCGGAGGTGGCTCGCGAGCCCGTGACGGGCGGACCGGACACCTTCGCTCGCTGGGCGCTGCTGGAGCGAGTGGAGGCCGCGGGGCTGCTCTCGCGCGCGGCCGGCCCGCACTGGTCCATCCTCTCGGACGTGCGCACCACGGAGTTGCCCGACTCGCTGGTGCGCGAGGGGCTGTTGGAAGAGGTGATGCTGCCCGGCTCGCCTCGGCGCTACCTGGCTCCCGCGGGCTTCCGTGAGCGTCCCCTCACCGCGCCGGACGAGCGCATGCGCATCCTCGGTCCGCTGGATCCGCTGCTCTGGGACCGAGGGCTGGTAAAGCTGGCCTTCGGCTTCGAGTACGCGTGGGAGGTCTACAAGCCCGCGGACCAGCGCCGGTGGGGCTGGTACGTGTGTCCGCTGTTGCACCGGGGCGAGCTGGTGGGCCGGCTGGAGGCGCGCGTCGAGGAGGACGTGCTGCGCGTGGACACGCTGTGGCGCGAGAAGGGCGTGAAGCTGGACGACGCGGCGCTGGATGAGGCGCTCGCCCGTCACGCGAAGTCCTGCGGTGTCACGCGAGTCCGCCGGCCTCGGGCCCGCGTGGGCTGAGCCGCTCAGAAGCTCCAGCCCACCGCCAGCGTCGTGCGCTGGGAGAAGGTCCACCGTGGCGCCGCGGACGTGACTTCGTGTCACCCTGGGAACGGAGGCGCGGTCAATCTGTCAACGCTCGGGGCGAGCCGGCGCCCCGAGGGCAGTTGGCACCAGACATGGACTCCGGGGCCTGCTCGGTCCGCTGCCCCCTGGCACCTCCTGCGAGCCATCCCTACCTGAGTCACTGGGAGGTTCCATGCCAGAGAAGACACCAGCGTTTCGCGCGAAGGCGGCCAAGAAGAAGGGCACGACGATGGCGCTCAAGGCCTCGGATGTTCACGCGGCCGAGGGCATGAGCACGCACAGGGCCAAGAAGCAGGGCGGCCGCGACGAGGGCGAGGTGGGGTTCGCTGACCGCAACGTCAGCCCTCGCAAGCCACCCGGACGCGGGCTCACCGCCAAGAGCCGCAAGCTGCCCCTGCCCGAGACGGGCAGCAGCACCTCGCGCCGCAAGACGATTCCGGCGGAGGCCGCCGCGGGCTACCGCAAGGAAGGGACTCGCAAGAGGACCACGGGCCGGGGCGATGTGACGCCGCTCAAGGCGGGCAAGGTGCTCACCCGTCAGAAGCGCAAGAACCCGCGGTAGCTCACCGGCGGCGGCGGAGCCGTGTCATCCGCGGCACCCACGCGAGCAGTCCGAAGAGGGCTGCTCCCGGGGCGCTCGCGCAGCCTCCCGCGTTCGAGGGAGGCGCGCTGTCACAGGGCCTGAAGCAGCGGCACGCTTCATCACCCTCGGGCTCGAGCCGCGCGCACAGTCCCCCGGCACCGCACGAGGCGTCGTCCGCGCAGGGCGCGCCGTAGTCTCCCTGTTGCAGCGCTGGGAGGAGACATCGCTTGGGTGCGCCCTCCACGGCGTCACACGTCAGCCCCGAGGGACAGTCCGCATCCCGCTCGCACGTCTCCTGGCAGAGGTCCTCGGGCGCCAGGGTGGGTCCAGTGGGCGCGGGAGACTCGGAGAGGAATGGCTGGAGGAAGGTGTCTCGCAGCGCCTCCACGCGCACGTTGACGGCCACCGTGCGGCAGGCCACGTCCCCGCTCACGGTGATGCCGGCGAGCACCTCGCGCGTGCCGTCATTCACCAGCACCGGCCCACCGCTATCTCCCACGCAGCTCATCCCGGGTGAGGGACCCGCGCGGAAGAAATTCTCGGCCACCTCGAGGACGGAGAGCATTCCCTGGCGGCGTCGGCCCGAGGGAGCGCTGGGGTCCTTCGTGTCTCCAAAGCCGAGAACCCGGACGGTGCTCCCAGGGGCGAGCGCGAGGCTCGCGGATCCGGGCAGCGGGAGCGGGGGCACCTCCACGGGCGTCGCGAGCCTCAGCAGCGCCGCGTCGAAGGCATGGGTCTCGGGCACGTAGTCCGGGTGACGCACCGCACGAGCCACCCGGACGAAGCGGCCCTGGGGTTCGGGCAGGAGCACCGCGCCGAAGAAGACTTCATACGGCCCCTCGGGACCGAAGACGTTCAGGCAGTGGGCCGCCGTGAGCACCACGTCCGGCGCGATGAGCACCCCGGAGCACAGCAGCGTCAGCGACTCTCCCGAGCAGCGCGTCCGCCGCGCCACGAGCGCCACCGCCGCCGCGTCTGCCGGCGCGTCCGTGCCGTTCACCACCCGCTGCGTCACCGTGACGGGGGCCGGGCCTTCCTCCGTGGGCGTACACCCCGCGGCGCCCAGCGCCAGCAGCCACCCGCCCACCACGCCGCGACGCGAGAGCGCGAGCAGACGCACCGTCATTGCTCGGGCGGCTCGCTCTTGGCCTGATCCGAGAGCTTCTGGAGCTCCTCATGGAGGCTCTTCAGCCGCTCCTGGTGGCGGTGGATGAGCGTGTCCAGGCGCTGGCGCTCGGCCTCGTCTCCATGCGCCTTCGCCGCATCCCGGTCCTGCTCCAACCGCTCCACGTCCCGCGTCAGCAGCGTGGTGATGCGCTCCGTCTTGCCCAGCTTCCACCGCGCCGTCTGGGGCTTCTCCGGCAGGATCGGATCATTCACCTGCGGCGACGGGTTGGACACCTCCGGCTCGGGCACCACATCCCCAGGGCCGATGGGCACGACCGTGGCCCGCCCAGGCTGCTCGGGCGTGGACGCGGCGGCCACCGGAGCAGGGGGGCCCGGCACGGGCTGTCGCGCGGGAGCTCCGGGCCTGCGAGGCTCGGGCGTCGCCGTGGCCACGGGAGCCAGGGTGGGCACAGGCGCTGGCGGTGCCGGCGGAGCGGACGGCGCGGGCCAGAACATCACTCCGAGCACGGCCACGGCGAGCACCACGGCACCCGCGAGCGGCAGAACGAGACGGTTCGAGACTTTCATGGGGAACGCCCGAGAGCCTACTCCAGACTCACAGCCGGAGCTTCCAGCCACCGTTCTGGTGCTCGACGCGCAGGATGACCGGGGCGTCCCGGACGACGCCATCCCGGGCCAGCTTCGCGTGGACGAGCACCGCCTCGGGATCTCTCCCGTCCACCTTCGCGTCCACGATGTCCACGAGCTGCATTCCATGCTCCAGCAGCTCGCGCACCGTGTCCTCGCACGGCTTGGCGCTCCCACCCGTGGCCAGCATCGGCCCGAGCGTCTTGCAATCCCCCGCGGGCAGCTCGGTAAAGAAGGCGCGCACGGACTCCTGCGCGGCCTCCTTCTTCTTCGCCTCGGGGGAGGAGCAGGCAAGCGCGGCGAGCGCCCACAGCAGACCGCAGGCCCTCGCTGCCCTCACCGCGCTCCCAAGCCGTGCAGAGCGAGCCATGTCCCTCAGTAGCAGTTGGGAGCGAGCAGCTCGTCGTCGCTGGCGGCGGTGAACTGGTCGTCGCAGTAGGCGCTGGCCAGCGCGTGGCCGTTGCGCACGCAGCCGTCGTGGTTGGTGGCGTCCAGCGTGTACTGGGTGTCACCGCCGCAGCCGCTGCCGCAGCGGCCCCAGCAGATGCCCATCACCTTGGGGCGGCTCCAGTGGTCCGGCTCGCCGCACACCCACGTGCTGCCGTTCATGTAGTACTCGTCCCCGCTGCACGAGGTGTGGTCGCCGAGCTGGGCGATCTGCTGGTTGACCGCGAGCTCAAAGCCGCCGTGCTGGCAGTCGTGCTTGGCGTACGAGTACCAATTGTAGGAGCCGCCACAGCTGCCCGTCCACGCGCCGTTGCACTTGGCGTAGCTGCACAGCATGGTGTAGCCGCGGCCCTGCTCGCCCATCACCGTGCGCTGCATCTGCACGGTATCGGGGTGCTCGGCCCACAGGCCCACCGCGCGCCGCAGGTACTTCGACTCGGGCGTGGCCGAATCACTGAAGGGCAGCTCCGCGTTGAGCGCCGCGTAGAGCGCGGACACCACCTCGCGGTCCGGGTCCGTCATCTGCGTGTCCTGGCCGTTCGCCTCGGCGAAGCCATCCAGCGTGGACACGCCGTTGTCCGCGTCCACCAGGCCCGTGAGCGTCATCCCGTTGAACCGGACCTCGACGCGGAACACGCCCTGCTCCACCTGGCGCGAGGAGAACTTCACCTCGGCGCTGCCCTGGCTCTGCCCGGTGACGAAGGTGCCTTGCGTCACGCCCTGCTCCACCGCGAGCGACAGCCCCTCCGTGGGCTGCGTGGCACCCGGCTCGGCGGACGTGCCGCTGGGGTTTCCACACGCGAACAACACCACTGCCGCCACTGCTCCCAGAATCTTCCGCATACGACGAGACCTCCCGGCCCAGGCGCTCTCTCGGCTTTCGAGAAAGTGCGGGACTCCTCGTGTAACGGATTTGTCACGAGTCGTACAAGAGGTGAAACACCAACGCACCGCATCATTCAGGTGAAGCACCACGGCATGGGATGGCCGGGAAGGGGGGCTCACCGGAACGAGTCAACGATGGTGACTCCTGAGCCGGAGAACTGGAGGATCGCCATCCCAGGCTTTGATCCCGGAAGCTTGCGGAGTTGGTTCTCACTCAAGCGGGCCACCGCGCAGATCGGTAGCTTCTCTCTGCCGGGAGGGTCGGCCTCATAGTACCGGATGACGACCTGTGGACCACTCGTCCAGACCTGACCGTAGAGGCGAGTGGTGGCTTCGAGTGTGCCAAAGTCCTTCCAGAGGACGCTCTCAATCGGCCCATCATAGACCGTGATGGGACTCGAATTGATCTGGTTCGCGTCGAGTTCCACCAACGATGTATCTCCCACCTCCAGTCCCATCGCCCGCATGGCCAGCTTCGCCTCCTTCGAGCATTCTTGAGGACCTGGGGAACCGTCTGGTCGCAACGCTACGCCACCGCTGGTCGTGGTGCAGCCGGACGACGTACAGAGTAGGATCACAAACCCGACGAGAAGCGCTTGAGCGGTGGACATGAGCCGCACTCTTACTTCCGAACAAGCCTGTGATCCACGTTCACCACCACCTGCCGCAACCCGTCTTGCCGGAAGATCTCCAGGGCCAAGTCCCGAAGGCCCTCCTTTGATTCAAAGGCACTCTGGTCCATCACGACCGCAATCGTCCCTGATTGACCGGGGACGATCTCAGCGCGGTCCATGCGGAGCGCGAAGGGCAGAGAATTGGAGGAGTGAAGGTCAGCGATCAGCCGAGCATCCCTGAACCGCCAGGGTTCGTCGCTGAAGATGTTTTTCAAGCGGACCACGACCGCTGCCTTCCCTGGCCCCGAGAAGGTCTCGACCACGATGTCCATGTCCGAGTCCTTCAGGAACGCCACTTTGTCGCTGTGAAACGGCGTCTTCTTCTCTTGGCCCTTGGCAAGCAGCGTCGCCAAGGCGTGATCGACCGAGGTCTCTTCCTGCTTGAGCCTCTCGTTCTCCTCGCGCAACTCGCGTTCCCGCTTCAGCGAGTCGTTCAGGGACGAGAGCACCGCGTTGTAGCCCTCACGGTCCTTGAAGACGTTGACCTGATGGTCGGTCCATCCCCATTTCTCCAAGCTCTGCGGCTTCACGATGAACGGGATCTCGGTCCCGTCTACGAGCGTAACGAGCAGGGGAACCGCCTCATCGCGGTTGAGATCCCGGATCGGCACGATGACCACCACCTTGCTCCCCACAACCAGGGGCTCGAACCGCCCCTCCCATCCCAGGAGCTTCGTCTGCGTCGGGTCAACGCCCTTCTCGAAGCGGAGGACGGTCGCGATCTGCCCGGACACGTAGACGCTGCTCGTAGAGATGCCGGGATGGTCCGAGATCATCTCGTTTCGGATGACGATCTTCTCATGGGAGTCACTGGCCAGGACCGCCGAGGACACGAGAACGGCAAGCAGAACTGACCGGCATGGCAGGAAGTCGCGCATCGCCCACCCAACCTAGCAGGAAGGGCAGCAGGCGTACAACCTCTGAGGCTGTCGCCGGGCGACTTAAACTGCTGACGGCGGTCCGTGTCGGCAGCGCCCTCGCCGAACCTGTCTGACAACATGACAGGTTTGGCCCGAGCGCGGCGTCGTCGTGCCCTCGATCCGGCCTCGTCTCGATCGTCCGCGTTCATAACTCGCTGAGAATCTGACCACGCCCGTCGATCGCATAGGTGGCTCCCGCATCCATGATGGGAGCCTCAAGTTCAATGCCACATCTGGAAAACCTGGGAAGGAAGCTGACAAAATAGAGATCATCATTGGCCTTCAACACCGTGACGTCATACGTATCCCGTCGTGCGAGACAGCGCGCCAGTTTCTCGTCACGAGCCGTCGCCGTGACGCCCGGCGGCATGAACTCATTCCTGGCCACCTCGAGAGCCGCCATCGTGGGACCATCCAGGTGGATGCCACTCTCGTATGAGTTCGGAAATACGACCTTCTCGGCCTCCGCGGGCGGTGCTCGCTCCGCCCTGTTGATCTTGTAGTATCCCAAACGCGCACAACCGCTCAGCAGAGCGACACAGCCGATGCTCACCAGGAAGGAAAGGATTCTCATATCAAGGTAACCAATCTCAGCCTGCCGGAGCGCGGAAGATGGGCAGGGCTCCGGCGGGCTGTTCGAGTCCGGTGGGGCCTTCGGGCAGGGACTCGTGTGCGCCGATGACGAGCAGCCCGCCGGGGACGAGCCGCTCCTTGAGGCGCGTGAGCACCTCGTGCTGGAGCGGCCGGGCGAAGTACGTGAAGGCCACGTTGCGGCAGAGCACGAGGTGGAACGGGCCGGGAGGCAGCTCCGCGCGCAGATCCTGGCAACGAAAGGTGAGGTCCTCTCGGAGCTCGGGCGCCAGGCACTGCTCTCCCTCCGCCGTGAGGGTGAAGGCTCGCGAGGCCCACTCCGGTGGGAGCTCGCGCAGGGTTCCCGGCGGGTAGCAGCCCCGGCGAGCCCGGTTGAGCAAGGCTTCATCCGCGTCGGTGGCCAGCAACTCCAGCCCCATTCCAGGAAAGGCCGGCGCGAGCCCAAGCCGGAAGAGCACCGCCACGGTGTAGGGCTCCTCGCCCGAGGCACACCCGGCGCTCCAGACACGGAACACGGTCTCACCCCGGGCCCGCGCGTCGCGCAGGAGCGCGGGCAGGAGGCCCTCCCGCAGCACATCGAAGACGTGCCGGTCCCGATAGAAGCGGGAGATGGTGACGCGGCAGAGCGAGTCGAGCACCGCCCACTCGGCCTCATCCGCCTCCAGGCGTGCGCGGTAGGCCGCGGCGCCCTCCAGCCCGAGCGCCTTCACACGGCGACCGATGCGCTTGCACACCTGCCCGCGCACCCGGCGAAAACCCTCCCACCGCAGGCGCAGGCGAGCTGCGGCCCACTGCAGCAGCTCCACGCACTCGCGATCCATCATGGCCTGCGCCTCGGGCTCATGCCTCGGATCCTCTCAGTGCGAGACCTGCTCCCAGAGATCTGGCCCCACCTCTCCCACCGCCGGGTAGCGCCGGACGAAGTGCGCGTGGAGCCACTGCTTGCTCTCATCGGAGAGCTGCATCTCCCCGCGCCACCCCACCACCACGAAGTCGCACTTGGCCAGCAGCTCGCGGAGGGTCTTCTGCGAAGCCTCCGTGCGGAAGACCTCCTGCGTCTGGGTGAAGGCCGCGCCCGACATCAGCCCTTCCCGCACCATCACCGCGTAGGGATCCACCACCAGCGGCGCGCCCGGGATGACGGGTGGCAGGCGCCCCGCGGCGAGCCCCAGATGTGGCTCGAACGCGAAGAGCTGCTTGCTCCGGGGGACAGCCTCTCGGATGTAGCGCCCCATCGCCACCTGCTCGGGCGCCTTCAGGCGCAGCCCTCCCCGCAGATACTCCACCGTGGGCAGCACCACGGCGACGGCCAGCAGCACGGCCACGAACGATGCCAGGCTCGGAAGCCAGGACTCGACCCACTGGTAGAGGGCCGCGGCTCCCATCCCCGCGAGGATCGACTCCGAGGCGGCCAGGTAGGTGTTGTATTGGCTCCAGTAGCTCGGGGTGCTGAGGAACGCGGTGATCGTCAGGATGTACGCCACGGCCAGCAGCCGCTCGCCGGGCCGGGTCGGCTCGGCGGTCCGGAACGCGCGCACCGCCACCAGGATGAGCCCCAGCAACGACAGCCCCATGCCCACCATCCGGCGCTCATGGAAGAGCTCATGCAGCCGGCCCAACTGGCTCAGGTCGCCATCCGCGGGGCGCATCGCATGGAAGAGGAAGACCTGGGAGAAGAACTCCGAAGGCGCCTGCAGGGCGAAGGGCCCCACGAGCAGCGCCAGCGTCCCCGCCACCGTGAGCACGAGGCCCAGGTGAGCCCTCCAGTCAGGCCACGGCGTGCGCGCCAGCAGCGCGGCGACCAGCCAGATTCCCCCCAGCACCTTCACCGAGATGGCCAGCCCGAAGAACACCCCCGCCAGGAGCCACTTCGGCTCCTCCCGTCCCGCACGCGGCTCCGCGAGCCAGGCATTCGCCGCGGCCAGACACGCGAGGTTGAGCAGGGGCTCCAGGAAGGGGCCTCGCTCGACGAGGACGGCCTCCGGATAGGTGGCGTAGACGAGCGCCGCCACGATGCCCGCCACCGGGCCCCACACGCGCATGGCGACCCGGCCCGCCAGCAGCACGCTGAGCGCGCCGCAGACCGTGGCCATCCACCGGGCCAGGGCAAAGCCGCTGTCGACGCTCGTCCACGAGCCATACAGGGCCGCCGGCCCCCAGAGCCATATGGAGCCGGGGGGGTGGACGAAGACGAAGTCCCGGTACGGCCAGTGCCCCCGGAAGAAGAGCGACGCGGCGGAGAAGTAGACGCCCTCGTCATAGTCGACGGGATAGGCGAAGGCGCCGCCCGGCCTCAGGAGCGGAAGCAGGCGCAGCACCCCAGCCGCCACCGCCACGAGCGCCACCACCCACACCCATCGTCGTTCCCAGCCACGCTCCATCGCCGATGGACGGTATCCACGGATGGGGGCAAGTCACAAGGACGCTCCCCGTCCCATGCGGCGCAGCCACCCGAGCTTCAGCGGAGTTCCGCCAGCAGCGCCCTTGGCGCGGGCCCACGCGGCGCTCAGGCGTTGCCCTCGGCCTCACTCTCGTGGAGGGCGGCCTCCACCTCGGCTCCCAGCGGGTAGATGGTGAGATGCCGCACCGGCTCGCTGCCCTGGCTCACTGTCTCCAGGTGGTAGCGGCTCACGAGCCGATGCTGCAGCTTGCGCAGCCGTGGCGGACGCGGCGCCAGCGGCACGGCCACCCCTTCGCTCAGCACGCGCTGGATGGCGTGCTCGGCCTCGGCGACAGCCTCGCGCACCAGGTCCTCGTCCACGCCCTCCACCAGCATGAAGGCCGAGCGCAGCACCCGCCGGAGCTCCGCCGAGCTGTTGCGCTTCACCACCTCCACCCGCGCGCCCGTGCGCTCCACCGTGCGCCGCATCTTCGGATCATTCGCCCGGGAGCGCAGCGTGAGGATGAGGTCCGCCGACTCCAGCCGGCCCACCACGCGCGCGTCCACCCGGAGCTCGCGCAGCACGCGGTCCAGCAGATCCCGGCTCACCGCGTGCGCGTACAAGCGCGTGGGCCCCGCGTTCGGCGCGGGCGCCGCGGGAGCCGCCTTGCTCTTCTGCGCGGGCCGGGGCGCCACGGACTCGGCCACCGCCTCCACCTTGACTTCTCCCCCGTCCAGCCGCCGCCGCTCGCCGCCCACCTCCCGGCCCGCCAGCAGCCGGTCCACCGCCTCCGCCGTGTCGAGGTGCACCAGCACCTCGTCCCGCCCCACCATCTCCACCACGATGTCGAAGGTGGGCGGGGCCTTGCGCTCGCTGACCGTCTTCTGTGTGTTGCGCCGGCGGGCCTCCTCGTCGCTCAGCGTCACCGTGTGCACCCCACCCACCAGATCCGAGAGCGTGGGGTTGAGCACCAGGTTCTCCAGCGTGTTGCCGTGCGCCGTCGCCACGAGCTGCACACCGCGCTCGGCGATGGTGCGCGCCGCCGCCGCCTCGGCCGAGGTGCCAATCTCGTCGACGATGATGGCCTCGGGCATGTGGTTCTCCACCGCCTCGATCATCACGTCATGCTGCCGGTCCGGCCGGGACACCTGCATGCGGCGCGCGCCGCCGATGCCAGGGTGGGGGATGTCTCCATCGCCGCCGATCTCGTTGGAGGTGTCCACCACCATCACCCGCTTGCGCAAGTCGTCCGCGAGCACGCGCGCCACCTCGCGCAGCTTCGTCGTCTTGCCCACGCCGGGCCGGCCCAGCAGCAGCAGGTTGCGCCCGCTGCCGATGAGATCCTTCAGCATGTCGATGGTGCCGAACACCGCGCGCCCCACGCGCAGCGTGAGCCCCACCACGCGCCCCTTCCGGTTGCGGATGGCCGAGACACGGTGGAGCGTGCGCTCGATGCCCGCGCGGTTGTCCTCTCCCGGAGGCCCCACCTGGGAGAGCACGTGCTCCAGATCGCCCTGGGCCACGGGCTCCTCGCGCAGCCGCTGCGAGCCCTGGCTGAGCCGGGCCTCGGGAGGGCGCCCCAGGTCCATCACCACCTCCAGCACCTCGCCCGGCGGCAGTGCGCGCACCGCGGCCTGCAAGGCGGGAGGAAGCACGTTCACCAGGAGCAGGAAGTCGTCTTGGAGCTCGGGGCGGATCTGTTCCATAGAGGGCTCTCCCGGAAGATGGGGCCGCGGCGCCTGGAAGGCACTCCCCGGAGGTTCTCACCGCAGGCGAGTAGCCGAGCGCTCCTCCCTGGCCCCGCCCCGAGCGGGCGCATCCAACTGCTGGAACAGCGTTCTTACGCGCCATCACCGCGCCGAAGGCCAGTCGAGCTACGCTGGTGCGGCTCCCGAGGCCCCCGTCATGAAAGAGTCCGCCCCGTCCTCCGTGCCCCTCTCCGACGCGGAGGCTTCCACCGTCCACCGCGTCCCGAGCCCGGCCATACCCGCCTCGGACGAGCTGGCCTCCACGCTCCACCCCAGCCAGAAGACTCCTTCCCAGGGCGGCGTGGATCCGGCGCTCCGCGGCTGGAACCTGCCCCTGGTGGCGCGCGAGCGCTACCTGCTCGATGGCGTCGTCGCCGAGGGTGGCCACGGCCGCATCCTCCGCGCCCAGGATCTCCACCTCGAGCGCATGGTGGCCCTCAAGGAGCCCATCTCTGACGGCTCCTCCACCCAGGAACGCTTCCTGCGCGAGGCTCGCATCACCGCGCGCCTTCAGCACCCCGCCATCGTCCCCGTGTACGAGGCCGGCCGCTGGCCAGGGGGCGAGCCCTTCTATGCGATGAAGCTCGTCTCCGGCCACTCGCTGGCTCGCCACATCGAGTCCATGAGCACGCTGGATGAGCGCCTGGCCGCGCTGCCTCACGTGCTCGCCGTGGCCGAGGCCATGGCTTATGCCCACAGCCAGCGCGTCATCCATCGAGATCTCAAGCCCTCCAACGTCCTGGTGGGCGAGTTCGGTGAGACAGTCGTCATCGACTGGGGGCTGGCCAAGGAGCTCGACGCGCCGGAGGCACCCGCCCACGAGGCCCCCAGCCGCGGAGGCTCCCCCGAGCCCGAGCGCACCCAGCTCGGCACGGTGATGGGCACGCCGGCGTACATGCCTCCGGAGCAGGCCGCGGGCCAGCCCGTGGACGAGCGCGCGGACGTCTACGCCCTGGGCGCCATCCTCTATCACCTGCTGTCGGGCCGGGCGCCGTACACCGGCACCTCCTCGCAAGAGGTGCTCCATCAGGTGCTCGCGGAGGAGCCCACGCCGCTGGCCCGCCTCCAGCCCCGGCTGACCGAGGAGTTGCTGGACATCGTCTCCCGAGCCATGGCGCGCGAGCCCTCCCGGCGCTACCCCAGCGCCCGCGAGCTGGCCGAGGACCTGCGCCGCTTCCAGACGGGCCAGTACGTGCAGGCCCACCGCTACACGCTCTGGGAGCGGCTGCTGCGCGTGGTGCGCCAGCACCGCGTGGCCTTCGTGGTGGGCACGGTGCTGCTGGCGGCCCTGGCCGGCAAGGGGGCCGTGGATCACCATGACATCATCCAGGAGCGAGACCGCGCCGAGCTGGAGCGGGCGCTCGCCCAGCAGCGTCAGGCCGAGGCGACCCAGCGCGCCGACGCGCTGACCCTGCTGGAAGCGCGCCACTCGGCCAGGGAGTCTCCGGACAATGTCATCAGCCAGCTCGACTCCCTCTCGCCCACCTTCAAGGACTGGGACCGGGCGCGCATCCTGGCGGCGGATGCCCTGGCGCAAGGCCTGCCCACGCGCATGCGGGGACACACCAACGCCATCAACCACCTCAGGTTCTCTCCGGACGGCCGCGCGGTGGTCACCGCCAGTGACGACCGAACGGTCCGCCTGTGGGACGCGCGCTCCGGTCAGGGCCGCGTCATCGAGACCTACTCGGACGAGGCGTGGACCGCATCCTTCTCCCCGGATGGGCGCTACCTGGCCTCCAGCGGCAAGGAGGGCCTGGTGAAGCTGTGGGAGACGGCCACGGGCACCTCGCGAGCGCTCAAGGGCCACACCCTGCCGGTGTTCCTGGAGAGCTTCACTCCCGATGAGCGCTACCTCCTCACGGCCGGCTACGACGAGCAGATCCTGCGCTGGGACGTGGCCTCCGGTGCCAGCTTCCTCGTGGGCACCCACGCGGGCGGCGTGGCGGACTTCCGGCTGATGCCGGATGGAAAGCATCTGGTGTCCATGGGGATCAAGGATCGAACCCTTCGGCTCTGGGATGTGGAGACCGGCTCGAGCCAGCTCCTGCTCGCCCACTCGCACATCCTCACCATGCTGGCCGTCGCCGCTGGGACCGGGGCCTTCGCGTCCGCCACCGACAACGGGCAGATCCTGCTCTGGGAGTCCCCCACGGCGCGCATGCGCACGCTGGAGAGCGGACACACCTCCGTGAGCGCCCTCGCCCTCTCGCCGGATGGGCGCTACCTGGCGGCCCAGTCCGGCGCCGAGCCCATCCTGCTCTGGGACCTGAAGGAGGGCGGTGCGCCGCGCTCCTTCCCGAGCGCCGAGAGCTGGAAGTTCACGCTCCGCTTCTCCCGGGACGGCCGGTGGCTCGCGGCCGGTGGCAAGGACACCAAGGCCCGGGTGTGGGAAGTCGCCACGGGCCGGCTCCGCGTGCTGCCGGGGGCCACGTCCACCGTCAGCGCGGTGGACTTCTCGCCGGACAGCCAGTGGCTGGGCGCCGCGAGCCATGACGGGACGATCCGGATCCACGCGCTCGAGGACCGCTCCTCGCTCACCGTGACGAGCCATGAGGGAGCGCTCCCCCCCGAGGCCGTCTCCCTGGACTGGCGCCACCTCACGAGCTGGGAGATTCGGGAGCTCCTGCGGAGCGTGATCTCGGCCGTGGCCTTCACGCCGGATGGGCGCCACGTGCTCTCCGCGGGCAAGCAGGACGGCATGGTGCGGCTCTCCAGCCTGGACGGCACTCCCGGGGTGACGGTGAAGGCCCACCCAGGCGAGATGACGGCGGCCTTCATCCTTCCGGACGGCAGCCGGCTGGCCACCGCCGGGCAGGATGGCACGGTGGCGCTCTGGGATGATCAGGGCCGGCGGCTCCAGGAGCTGAAGGGCCCCACGGGCCGCATCGACGTGCTGTCGCTCTCGGCGGATCGCGCGTGGGTGGCCGCGGGCCTGGAGCAGGGAGAGGTGTGGCTGTGGAACACGGCCTCGGGAAAGGGGAGCGTCCTGGCCCGGCGCGCCAAGGGCATCCGCGCGCTGGCCTTCTCAGCGGACAACGGCCAGCTGGCCTGGGGGAGTCAGGATGGAGAGGTGTGGCGCTGGGAGCTGGCGAGCGGCAAGGCGAGCCACATGTACACCCACCAGGGCGAGGTGGTGGACGTGTACTTCTCGCCGGATGGCAGCCAGCTGGCCTCTGGGAGTTCGGATCACACCACCTGGGTGCAGTCCGTGAGCTCGGGCCAGGGCCACAAGTGGGACCTGGGCGGCACGGGCATCATCGCGATCCGCTTCTCTCCGGATGCACAGGAGCTCTTCATCGGGAGCCTGGGAGGTTCGCTGGTGCTGCGCTCCGAGCTGAGGACGAACCAGAATGGTGCGAATCTGCTCGGCCACCTCGGGCCCGTGCTGGACATAGCCTTCTCGCCGGACGGGCGGCGCCTGGCCACCGCCAGCTCCGATGGGACGGTCCGCATCTGGGATCCGGCCAGCAACGAGAGCCGGGCCCTGCAAGGCCATCAAGGCCCTGTGATCTGGGTGGCCTTCTCGGCAGATGGACGGCAGGTGCTCTCTGCGGGCCTGGACGGCACCGTGCGGGTGTGGCCGGATGATCTGCCCACGGAGCCCGAGGCCCTGCGCGCGTGGGTGCACACGCAGGCCACCCGCTGAAGGGCGCGGCTCAGGCCAGGGCCTGGGGCTCCTCCAGCCCCAGGGGCCCGGCAGCCTCCCCCCGCTGGGGAGCCTCCACGCCCCGAGCCCGGCGGATGCGCGAGATGAGCTGGTAGGCCTCCAGCTCGGTATCGGCGAACTCGATGTCCACCCGCCACTTCCCGGTGAAGTAGAGGGCGATGACGATCGCCTTGGTGATGGCGCGCTGCAGCGCGTTGGCGCCCACGTAGATGAGGCCGTGGAACCACTCGGCGCGCAGGCTCTGCGAGAAGTGCTCGCGCGCCGCCTTGTCGATGGTGGACTGCGAGACATCCGAGATGACGAAGATGGGCTTGTCGGCGGCCACCTCCTGGAAGATGGCCAGCACGCTGTCCACGTCCTCCACGCGTGTGGGCCCTCTCCAGGTCAGGCGCAGCAGATCCGGAGCCTCCCAGCGAGCGCTATGGGTCCCGAACTTCCACTCCTTGATCAGGCTCATGCGTCGTCCCTCTCCCCTTCAGTCCAAGGAATCTAGGGACGCGCCGCCCAGCTCCAAGTGGGCGCAGAGCCCACCTGTGGACGCCGGTGCCTCGAGCTGCTCAACCGTCGACAGCTCCAGCGGAGCCTTCACCGGCAGTGAGCGCTCCTATAACGGGCGCTCATGACAAGGCCCCCGCGCCAGACCTGAAGGCAGGTCCGGCCGGGGGCCTCGGGGATTCAGCACCCTCCGCGCTCGCGAGAGGCGAAGGGCGCCAGGGAGCTACTTCGTCGGCGCGCCCTCGGGCTTCTTGCCCTGCTGGCTCGGCGGCACGGCCGACTTGCCTGGAGGCGGGGTGCCCGGAGGGGTCATCGGCATCGACGGGGTGGGGGGCTCCATGCCCTGCTTCACATCCAGCAGCTCCACCTCGAACACGAGCGTGGAGCCACCCGGGATGTCAGGAGGAGCACCGCGGTCGCCGTAGGCCAGCTCGGCGGGGCACACCAGGCGAGCCTTGCCGCCCACCTTCATCTTCTGCACGCCCTCGGTCCAGCACTTGATCACGCCGTTGAGCGGGAAGGTGGCGGGCTCGTTGCGCTTGTACGAGCTGTCGAACTCCTTGCCGTCGATCAGCGTGCCCCGGTAGTTCACCTTCACGATGTCCGTGGCCTTGGGCTGCGCGCCGGTGCCGGCCTGCAGCTCCTTGTAGACCATGCCGGACTCGGTCTTCTGGGCGCCCTCCTCCTTGGCGGCCTGCTCCAGGAAGGCCTTGCCCTTCTCCTTCTCGCCGGCGGACTTGGCCGACTGACGGGCCGTGTGGAGCTGGGAGATCTTCGGTCCGTACTGCTCGATCTCCACGGCGGGCTTGGCGCCCGTCACCGAGGCGGTGATGCCGGCCTTCACGTACTCGAGCTCGTCGGACGAGAGGCCAAACCCGCTGATGCTCCGGCCAATGGAGAGGCCCAGCGCGTAGAGCGTCTTCTGGTCCTCGGTCTGCGGGGTGGCGGCCGAGCCACCGCTCGACGCACCACCCTCACCTTTGTTTTCCCCTGGCTTGTTGCAGCTGGCCAGCGCCAGCGCAACCGCCAGTACCCAGATCTTCCGCATGTCTTCGCCTTTCCTTACTGCAGAGGCAGCGCGTGAGCGCTACCAGCAGCGCCCCCTTACTACAGAACAGGGCAAGGCTCGCGCTTTCCGTCCATCTTCCCTGTCGGGATCCCTACTCTCCGGGGAGACTGGACACTCGTCCGGCCGAGGCACAATGCCCCAGCGGGCCAGCCCTGGGACACTGCCTCGAAGCGGATGCGGCTAGCGGCGCCGGGAGAAGAACGTCTCGGAGATCACCAGCAGCACGATGGCGCCGATGATGGCTCCAATCCAGCCGGAGGGAGACGGGTTGCGCCAGTTGCCTCCCCAGATGAGCGCGGAGAGGAAGCCGCCCACGAAGGAGCCACCAACGCCCAGCAGCGTGGTGCGGATGAAGCCGATGTGCTGATGGCCGGGCATGATGAAGCGGGCGATCAGACCCACGACGAAGCCGAAGAAGATCCAGCTGCACAAACCCATGGCGTCTCCTCACGAGCGCGGGGACAGCCCGCGCGGGTCCTTTCACCCACGGCCTCCGAGTCTGCCCCACTCTCCCGCCTTGTGCGAGAGGTGAGCGCCAGGCGCGGTGGGGTGCGACACGAGCCGTCCCCTCCTCCTTACGCGCGAGGAGGGCGGTGATTGCCGCGCCAGGGCGGGCCCACCCCGAGGCTCGGGTCAGTTGCGAGCGGCGATGGAGGTGGTGAAGGACGCGCCCGACGGCGACTGCACCGGCGCTCGGAAGGCGGCGACCGTGGAGCCGACAGCCAGCGAGCCGCCCACCCGAGCGTTGTTGTCCTCGAGGAACTCCGGCTCGCCGCCGTACAGGTCGGCGAGAGCGCCCAGGTACCAGTTACCCTCGGGGACGGGGGCCTTCACGGGGACGGAGACGGTGGCGCACTGGCCCGCCGCGAGCGCGGGCAGGCTCACGTCCCCCAACAGGGTGTCCGACGCCGTGATGGACTCATCGGCCGAGAGGAAGAGGCCAACGCGGGCGTTCTCGTTGCTGGTCCGCGCGCCCTGGTTGCAGACGGTGATCTGCCCCGTGAAGGACTGGGTGTCCCGGAGGTAGGCCGGCCCGCTCACGCTGGAGACATAGAGGTCCGCGACATCCCCGATACCGAGCACGTTCCCAGCGCGGGTGTTGTTGTTCTCGGACAGCTCCGCCACGGCGTTTTCACTGTCGACGTAGGCGCCCAGATACCACGCGCCGTCCGGCACCTGGGCGAGCCCCCTCAGCTCCACGGGCGTGCACTCGCCGGCCTGCAGCTCGGACACCGGCGCGCTGCTCACCAGCGAATCGGCGGTGGTGATGGACGCGTCCAGCGACAGGAAGAGCGCCACGGTGGTGGCGAGGCTCTGGGAGGTGCCCTGGTTGCACACCGTGGCGGTGGCCCGCACCTGATGCAAGGCCCCCACGCTGGCAGGCCCGCTCACCGAGGCGACCACGAGATCCGCGGCGTGGCCCACCGCAATCCGATTGCCGAACCGGACGTTGTTGCTCTCCACCAGCTCGTGCACGGCGCCGGAGGCCACCACCTTCGCCGCCACATACCAGAGCCCGCTGTGCACGCTCGCGGAGCCGCGGATGCCGACAGGAGCGCACTGGCCCGGCTCCAGCGAGTCGGCCGGCGCGCTGCCCACCAGGAGGTCCGCCGAAGTCAGGTTGGAGTCCGCCGACAGGTACGCCTCCACCTGAGCCGAGGCCGCGACGTTGCCCTGGTTGCAGACGGTGGCGGTGAACTCCACGGGCTCGGAAGCGCCGCTCGGGAGGCTGGACGGGGCCCTCACCTCGGCCAGGGTGAAGTCCGGCCCGTCCTCGACGATGACTCGGCCGCCCACGCGGGTGTTGTCGTTCTCCTCCAGCTCCGGCACGGCGTTGGCCCGGTCCACCCAGGCCGCCACGTACCACTGTCCGCGAGGCGCACGGGCCTTGGAGGAGATCGTCAGCGTGGTGCACTGCCCCTCTCGCAGCGAGCCCGTCGAGCCGCTGCCCATCCACACATCCTCGGCGGTGAGGGCGGTGTCCGCCGAGAGGTAGACGTCCACCGTGGCCGAGGCGCTGGCGGTGCCCGGGTTGCACACCTGCACGCTCGCCTCGAAGCGGGAGGACGGTGAGAGGCTGGCGGGTGCGCTCACCTGGGCGACCTGGAGCTCCGCGCCAGAGCCAATCGCCATCCGAGTGCCCACGCGGGCGTTGTTCGTCTCGGAGACCTCGCTCACGGTGTTGTCGGGATCAATGAGAGCGCCCAGGTACCAAAGCCCATCGGCCACGTGGACCGGGCCGCGAGTCTGAACATTCAGCGTGGTGCACTGCTGC
Source organism: Hyalangium sp. (assembly GCF_045802625.1). NCBI lineage: Bacteria > Pseudomonadati > Myxococcota > Myxococcia > Myxococcales > Archangiaceae > Hyalangium > Hyalangium sp. The sequence continues at coordinate 55,907 of NZ_JBJMQP010000160.1, forward strand.
GGGCGCAGGGAGCCCGTGGAGACGCTGCCCACCAGCGTGTCCGTGGAGGAGATGCTCGTGTCCGAGGACAGGTACAACCTCACCAGCGAGTCCGCGCTGCCGGTGCCCTGGTTGCAGGCCGTCACCGTGACGAAGTAGCCGCTGCCGGACGGGGCGCTGGCCGGCCCGGACACCTGCGACACCCACAGGTCCGGCTTCCCGGAGGTAGTCACCGCACCCACCACCGTATCCAGGAACAGCCCCGCGGGGCCGGTGCTCCCTCGAGAGCACCCCGCGGCCATGGCGCTGGCCACCAGCAGGGACAACCACCACCCCTGTCGATGTGCTGCCCTCAAGGCTTCCTCCCAGCGCGAGGCACTCCGGTCCACACAGGAATGCTTCATTAATCCGCTGAGACGGAACTTTGAATCACCTTTCCCCGAAAATCCAGCCTAATGAACTTTCTTTGACGAAACTGACAAACCTACAGGCCCCCAGAGCACCTCCCGTGTTCGCTGGGAGGCGCTTGGGAGGCGGCCAGCGCGTCCTTCTGGGCTTGGCCGGCGGCGGGGGAGAAGCGGTCGCGGGAGCGCCCGAGGGCGCGCGCTCCGAGGGCAGCAAGGCGCTACACGTCGTCGTGGACAACCACTGCTGGCCGCATGCGTAGTGGAGAGCGGGGATGCGCACCTCCCAGAACAGGGCCGCGAGGACGAGCACGGCGATCAAGAGCTTCACGGGTCCCGGCATGCCCTCCTCTTGATCTTCCTCCTCCTCGTCGCGGCGCACGACGGCCAGGGCCGAGCGCAGCTTGTCCGTGCGGTCGATGGTGGAGCCCCTGGGCAGCCGCGGCTTCCGGGTGATGAGCGAGCTCAGCTCGCGCGTGAGCGTCAGCCGATCATTGAGCGCCCAGCCCGAGCCCTCCAGCAGCAGCGCGAGGTTGCGCCGCCGCAGCTTCAGCCAGCCAAAGAGCCCCGCGGGCAGCATGACCGCCGCGGCGATGACGAGGGCCGCCGAGATGATGTCCACCAGGGAGAGCGACTTCGCCTGCGTCACGATGAACGCCAGGGACGAGCCCACGGCCGCGAACGCGATGCCACCCGCGGCGAGCAGCCCCGCCAGCCCACCGCCTTGCGCCGGAGCCGCGGCCGGTGCGGGCACGGGTGCGGGCGCAGTGGCCGCCGTGGCCGCCAACGTGGTGGTGTGGGAATAGCCCTTCTCCAGCTGCGCCTCGAAGGCCTTGTCTCCCGCGGTGGCGAACGCCTCCGCCTTCGAGGAGATGAAGCTGCCGATGCGCTGGAAGGGCATCGTCATCGCCTCCCAGAGCGAGACAGGATGGCGGATGACCTGGGTGACGATGGCGTCGTGCTCCTTGCCTTCCACGTCCTGGAAGATGCCGCGCTTGCCCGCCTCGAGGTTGGAGCTGCGCCCGCGCGTGACGGGAACAGCCACCTCGTAGCCGCCCGTGCCATCCTTGGGCGACACCTGGACGTAGAGGATGCAGGTGGTGCCCTGGCCGGTCAGCGCGACATGCGCGGCGCGGGACGGAGTGAGCACCGAGAGCGTGTACTTGCGGCCTCCGAGGATGAGCGTCCCCTTCTCGAACAGGGCGCGCTGATGGGCGGTGTAGAGGTCCGGCATGCTGATGAAGTTGTTGGCGAACGTCAGCAGCCAGCGCTGATTGAGGATGAGCCGCTCCAAGTCGGTGATGGCGTCCAGTTCCTCCTTGAGCGCCAGGTCCGCCTTGCACGCCGCCTCGATGGTCTCCAGGTCCGCATCGGCGATGGTGAGCAGCTCGGGCAGCAGGCCGTGCACGGCGTTGGCTTCGAGCCCGGCCTGCCAGGCCAGCACGGCGTCGGCCTTGGCGGACAGCTCCTTCCAGGCCGCGTCGCTCAGCTTCTCCGCGTCGCCCGTGGCGGGAGCGGCCACGTCCTCGCGGAACGCCTCCAGCACCTCGAAGGCAGGGCCCCGGTACAGCTGGGACCAGGTGAGCACACCCGAGGAGTCCAGCGGCGCGATGGGGAGCACGGCCGCGGCCTTCTCGAGCGCGGCGGTGTCTCCCAGCGCGCCCTCGACGCGGCCGGCGGGCAGCTTGAGGCTCGCGGCCGCGTCGGGCTGAGCAGCCACCAGGCGGCACTGGAGGAAGTACGCCTCCAGCAGCGGCTTCACCGCGACGATGCGCCGGGCGCGCTCCAGGCTCGTGTCGCCCCAGAC
>NZ_JBJMQP010000161.1:0-8690 GCF_045802625.1 Hyalangium sp.
CCGGGCCAGCGGCTGCGCCGCCGCCAGCGTGAAGTCGTACGTCACGTGGTGATAGTCCGCCTCCGTCATCCCCGCCGAGGAGACGCCGAGGCAGAACAGGCACGCGTCATAGCCGGAGAGCTCGCCCTCGACGGCGGAGAAGTCCAGGAAGTTCTTGTGCACCAGCTCGCGCAGCTTCGCGTGCTGCTGCCCCGTCGGGCCGCGCACGATCGCCAGAACACTCTCCACGTTGGAGTCGAGCAGGCATTCCCGCAGGACACCCTGCCCGACCATGCCCGTTGCCCCAAAGAGAATCACCTTCATGACGTAGCCCTCCGTCCAGCGCTGGTACGGGGGCCACTCTAGCCTCCAATTGCGCTAACTCGGCGGCAGAGACGCTCTGGCGCCGGCTGGTCTACGGTGGGGCGCTACGGGACGACGTTCGGCGACGGCGCCTGGCAGACGGGGATGTCGCGGTCCTGCAGCGCGTTGATGTGGCCCTCGGCGTTGCCCGAGAACGCGCCGGCGTAGATGCCGCCATCGAAGCTCCCGTCCGTGAAGTTGAGCTGCGCGTAGGGAGCCAGCACCGTGCCCCAGAAGCCGTAGCCATGAGCGTCGATGGTGGTGGCATCCACGAAGTTGTACAGCACCCCGTGCTGATCGATGCCGCCGCTGAACGAGTGGCCGAAGCCAGTGAACGTGGCCGAGGCGCCGTGGATGTTGACCACGGCCAGCGAGCCGGCCGGCGCGTCGATGGACAGCAGCGCGGCGCCGGTGAAGGCGCTGGCATCCACCAGGAAGACGTTTACCTGCGGATCCGTCCCGCTCAGCATGACGCCGCCCCAGGACTCGAGCGTCGTCGTGCCGTTGGTGGGCAGGCCGGCCAGCTGGGTGGACAGGCTGCGCAGCTGGGCGCCGCGGGCGGCGAAGTTGATGGGCGTGCCGGCCGACACGGTGCCCCGGTAGGACGTCACGGACGTGTCGCCGCTGTAGCTGCCCCCGTACCAGGCATCACCCCAGAGCGCGCCGCGCGAGAGGTTCAGGTTGCCGCCCGCCACCAGCGTGTTGGCGATGTCCGTGTCGGGCACGTTCACGCCCACCGAGAAGTCCGTCATGGTGATGTCGCCGCCCGCCGCCACCTTGCCCAGCACGTCGTGGCCGCCGCTGTAGTCCCCGAGCAGGAACAGGTTGTAGTCGCTCAGGTGGACGCTGATGGTGCCCCCCGAGGCCTCGTGGGTGCAGGAGCCATCGGCGCCGTGGCAGGTGTCCGTGGTGCAGGCGTTGCCGTCATCGCAGTCCGCGTCGACGTGGCAGCCGGGATCGCAGATATCGCCGACGCCGTCATGGTCACGGTCCGTCTGATCCGGGTTGGAGACGCAGCGGCAGTTGTCCAGCGTGTCGGGGATGCCGTCGTTGTCGCAGTCGGCGATCTTGTCCGTGTCGAGCAGCGCGTAGTCGAAGGCGAGGTAGGGCTCGTTGGGAGCGATGATGGTGATGACCACCTTGCCGTCCGTCATGGAGGACCAAGGCACGGTGGCGTAGGCGCGCTGGACGAGCCCGTCCTTGTTGCCGCCCTGGAGCGTCAGCGAGGTCACCACTCCGTCCACCCGGATGCTCGCGGGAGAGACGTCGTAGTCGCCGAAGACCAGGTTGATGAAGTGATCCACGCCGTAGTCGATGTCGCCGGGGACGGGGACCGTGAAGGTGAAGGTGAAGGTGACTCCGTCGGAGGCGCCCGCGGGCGTCATCGAGCGGTCGGTGAACTGGGCCCCGTTGGTCGCCGCCTTCTCGGCGGCGGAGCGGAAGTCGAAGTCGTCCCCCCGGTCCACGGCCGTGGCGCCGTCCTTGTTCCAATCGGGCAGGAACTCCCCGGGCTGGATGATGCCGTCGCCGTCCACATCGGCCGGCTGGTTATGCGGGGCCGGGGTGGCGCGGACCAGCCCCGCGGGATGGATGCCGAACCCATCAATGTCTCCGATGAGCTTTCTCACCACGGACGACTTGGAGAGGTTGCGGCCCGCTGTCTCATTCAGCGAACCCTCATTGGAGTCCACCGGCCCACAGGCCGTGAGCGACAGGAAGACCACTGCCAGGGGTGGAGCAAGGAGAGAGCGCATGCCCGGCAGGATACTCCCTCGCTTACTGGTTTTACATGGATTTCAGCTTGGACTTGCCTTGTCGGAGAAGGAGCGCCGGGCTCAGACCTTCGCGGAGGGTGGCGGCTCGGAGCGCCCATCTCCCGACATCGGCTCGGAGCGACCGTCGCCGCGGCCATCCTTGTCCTTGGAGGACGCCCCGGACTTGAGCCGGACCACGCGCACCCGATCGATGCGCGCGCCCTCCTTCGCGGCGACCGTGAACTGGAGGCCGCCGTAGGTGAAGCGCTCGCCCACATCCGGCAGGTGGCCCGCCAGGGACGACAGGAAGCCTCCCAGCGTGTCGAAGTCTCCCTCCGGCAGCTCGAAGCCGAACGTCTGGGTGAACTGCTCCACCTCCAGCGACGCGTCCACCAGGAAGCTGCCGTCGGCCTGCTTCTCCACCTGCTTCTCGTCCACCTCGAACTCGTCGCCAATGTCTCCGACGATCTCGCGGAGGATGTCCTCCAGGGTGACGATCCCCATGAAGCCGCCGTACTCGTCCACCACCACGGCCATGTGGATGCGCTTCTTCTGCATGTCGCGCAGCAGGTCGCCAATGGGCTTCATCCACGGCACGAAGTTGGCCGGGCGGATGATGTCCTGCAGGACGATCAGCTCCGGGTGCTGGAGCAAGGGGATCAAGTCCCGCGCGTGGAGCACGCCGACGATGTGGTCCACGTCGTCGCGGTACACGGGGATGCGCGAGTGGTTCTCCTCGGCCAGCAGACGCAGCACCTCGGTGGGCGGGGTGGACATCTCCACCGTGATGACCTCGGTGCGCGGCACCATCACGTCGCGGCAGCGCTTGTCGGACAGCTCGAAGATGGAGCGGATGAGCTGCGGGGCGCTCTTGTCCACCTCGTTGTTGGCGGCCTGGGCGGCGAGCAGCTTCTCCAGCTCATCCAGGGGCGGGGGCGGAGGCTCGAAGCGCAGCGTGCGGCCGAAGGTGCGCGCCACGAGGTTGAGCACGCCCAGCAGCACGCGCATGGGCGGGTAGAAGAGCCACACCAGGGCGGAGACGAGCCAGGACAGGCGCAGGGCCCAGCGATCGGAGCCAGCGTTGGCCAGGCCGCGCATCGTCACTTCCATGAGGCTGGCCAGCACGCCCACGAAGAGGGCTCCGGCCGTCACCGTGGCCACGGGCAGCCACGCGTCCTCTCCCAGGCGCGTGAAGTCCAGCATCCGCGGGGGAGCCAGGGCGCCAATGGCCGCGGCCAGGAAGCCGCTGAGCACGCTGCCCAGGCGCAGCGCGGTGGCGGTGGCCTCGCGCTCGGTCTTGTGCCGCAGCACCCGCTTGCCGGCTCTGCCGTTGGTGTCCGCCAGCTCCTGGGCACGTAAATCGGACGTGCCGTAGAGGGCGGACTCGGCGGCGGCGACGAGCGCGCGCAGGAAGCAGAGGACCAGACAGGCGACCCAGAGGGCCCAGGTAGGCATGGAGCCTCCTTCTTAACCTGTGCTAGGGGGGCACACCACTTCGTCGGAGGCCCGATGTCCGCACCTGTGCCCTTCAGGGCGGGGCTGGGAGGCGTTCTGCTCGCCACCCTCCTGTTGCTGCCCGTGCCAGCGCTCGCATGGCCGGTGGACCTGGTCTTCTCCCTGGAGAGCGGCACGGACCGCTTCCACAAGCTCACCGCCGTGGACTGGGTGGAGGTGGAAGACCCTTCGGTGGCCACCGTGGAGGTGCTCCCAGGCAGCAACGAGCTGCTCATCACCGGCAAGCGTCCGGGGCGGACGCTCATGCTCCTCTACGCCGAGGGGAAGATGGGTGTCTGGCGTCTGACCGTCACCGCGCCCGGCGCGAAGGCCACACCCGATGCGGCGCCGGAGCAGCTCGCCGCCGCTCGCAAGTCCTGTCCGGGGCTCCAGGTGGCCGAGGGGGCCGAGCGCTCGCTCGTCGTCACCGTGAAGGACTCGGCGTGCCGCAAGGCGCTGCTGGCGCTCTTCCAGACGGATGCCTGGCTGGCGCGAGAGCTGGAGCTCACCTTCGAGCTGCCGATGCTCCAGGAGCAGCTCTCGGGGATGAATTCGGCGCTGAAAGAGCTGGGGTTGGAGGCGCGCTACAGCGGCGCGGGCATCGTGCTCCAGGGAGAGGCCACGCCCGAGGGCCACCGGCGCGCGCTCTGGGAGCTGTTCCGTCAGTCCGTGGGCAGTGTGCCGCTGGAGGACCGCGTGAAGATCAACGCCCCCGAGGCCGCGCCTGATGCGGGCACGGGGCCGGTGGATGCGGGAGCCATTCCCGTGGAGCCGTTGGAGAAGGCGGGGAAGCGGACCAAGCGCGGGACTCCGTCGAAGTAAGAGAGTGTGTTAAAGAGCAGGAGCCTTCGATGGGGATATCAAGCATGCCTGATACGTCAAATTCTGGCCACGAGCAGCACAAGGTTCCGCTAGATCAATTATTCCTGGACCCCAACAACTACCGATTCATCGACAAGCCAGACTACGTTCGAGTACCGCAAGATAAAGTCTTCGATGCTGATGTCCAGCGCCGTACAATGTTGCTTGTCTTGGGCGAACGGCAGTCTGAAGTTCAGGACCTCATCGACAGTTTCAAGAAGAATGGGTGGTTGCCTGTGGATCAGATTCAGGTCCGGGAAATGGGACCGAATCGCTATCTAGTGATAGAGGGCAACCGGCGAGTTGCGACGCTAAAATATCTTAAGTCGCAGTACGAGAACAGTGCCGCCGATCTGGGAGCACTGGATTTTCAATTCTTTAATGGCGTCCCAGTTAACCTCTACAAAGAGGCGGATGAAGTTCACCATCTGATCCTTATGGGACTGAAGCACGTCAGCGGTAACAAGAAGTGGTCCTTGCTGAATCAGGCTCAGATGCTAAGAGCGCTGCACGAGGAGCATAAACAATCTGTCGATGATATTGTTAAAGCTCTCGGGATTGGCAAACGGGAGTTTAATCTATCCCAGAACACTTTAGCCTTGAGCGACTTGTATCGCAAAAGTGACTACGGGGACCAGTTTCGTAGTGACCAATACAACCTCTTCAGAGAAATCGTGAAGAGCCCTAGTCTGCGCGATTGGCTGGATTGGGATTATGAGCAGCACAAGGCTGGAAACACCAAGAATCTTGAGCGACTCTTCTCGTGGATTTCGACCGTCGAGGACGAGGGAGAGTACACGGAAGAGGAAGTGGGCACGACCATCAAACGTGACCCAGCCATCACTACTGGTGCCCAGGTTCGTGAACTTGCGAAAATCATAGATGACGAGATTGCACTCAAGAACCTTGAGCAGACGAGGAGTCTTAGTGAGGCGACGCTTTCCAGCGGTAAGGTGATCAAAGATCGTGTCCAAGAGAGCCTGGACAGGATGGAAGCAAATTCACGCACACTTCTCTCGATGAGCGGCCATGCAGATGAAAAAGCGCTGGCTCGTGTTGATGAGATGATTCGCACGCTTCATGGGTTGCAGGTTGCTAAGGGTAAAACTCCTCGTGTGGTGGCAAGTGTGGATGGGTTTGAGCCCTTCAATAAAGTGCGTAAGAAGCATTTGACAGAGTTGAAAGTCAACAGATACAGGGGTTTGTCTGATCTGCATCTTTCGGAGTTGAGGCGAGTCAATATCGTCGCCGGCTTCAATAACGCGGGCAAGACCTCAGTTCTTGAGGCAATATACTTGCTTAGTCAGCAGCATGACGTCGACGCGTTGTTCGATGTTATGAGGCGTCGGGCGCGGTTGACGGAATTACCTCCGCGTTGGGCTTACGAACAGGCTCCATCGGAGACTGACATCACAGGCCGTTTCGACGAGATGGATGCCCGTCTGGGCATCACCTGTGAGCAGGACGATAGTGAGGTGGCGGATACCTCATTTTACATAGGGTCCATCATCATGGAGGCCAAATATGGCAACCAAACTCAGACTTCCCGGACCCATCTATTCGACAAGGAACGAGATCGAGTTACATCCAGGCAAGGACAGCACGCTCTCTGCAAAGCCGTTCTCTCGAGTCCTTTTTCACAGCACGATCCTGCGGTTCTGGCTAGGCTCTACGAAGAGAGTGTAAAGGCAAAGGCCAAGGAGCAGGTGCTTGAATTTCTCCGCCAATCTGTCGACGGTGGGCTTCAGAATATTGAGTTGGCCAATGAATTCAAGCGTTTCCTGGTTACACATCGTGCCCGCGATCAGGCGATGGATTTGAGTAGTTTTGGAGAGGGGATGCAGCGCATTTTTCATATGGGGATGCTGTTCTCATGGGCGCAAGATGGATTGGTGCTCATTGATGAATTTGAGAATGCCATTCACGCAGCGTTGCTGACGGATTTTACGGGTTTTGTGCAGAAACTTGCGCGTCAGTTCAACACACAGGTGTTTTTGACGACACACAGCAAGGAGTGTATTGACGCCTTCGTGTACAATGGCGTGCATATAGAGGACGTGGGCTACTATTCTCTAAAACGTGAAGGGAGCAAGACGCGTTCTGAGTATGTAAGCGCAGAGGAACTGCAGCGAATGCTAGAGGCTGCAGATGTGGATATCCGGAGGCTGCGATGAAGGCGCTCTTTGCTCTTTGCGAGGGGAGTCATGAGGTCGCGCTATTGCAGCGTCTCTTAGTGATAGGGGGATTTGGGACTTATAAGAGAGCTATTAAGGATTATCCCGCGCCGCTGGCGAACTTTCTCAAGGTGAGATTTGGGGCCAGGACAGTCGATGAGAGTGGAATTCGCGAACTTCAAATCGCTGAACCGCCTAGCTTGGCATATGCGGCTACCAAGCCAAACGCTGAAGATCTCCTGTTGATCTTCAAGTTGCAGGGGGAGAATCAGTATGCCAAAGGCAAGGAGTTGATCGCGCAATGGAAGAACGCTATGGGTGCGGGGCGGTTCTTGCCATCAGGTCCCGCCAATCTTCCAAATGTGCGAACGATCGATCGGTGGGATATCTGTTTCCTCATTGATGCGGATGATAAGGGGCCCGAGCGCAAGTTGCAGAGCATTCGCGACAGCTATCGTGACGTTCTCACGGTGCCGGATGGGCTTCAACATGGTGGATGGGCACCGAGAATCAACTCTGGTGAGCCAAGCATTGGATTCTTCTCTATGCGAGCCGAAGGGCAATTAATGGGGACACTTGAGGACATGCTTGTGGGATGGGTGGAGCGATCAGGACACAAGGCGATCTTGAATGCTGCCTACAGTTTTTTACAACAGAATGCCCCCGGTAGTTGTAAATTCTACGGCGGAACTGCTGCTGCTGGAGTGGCGAGTATGGCTAAGCGCCATAAGGCAGCCTTGACCTGCGTGGGCCAATATGACTCGCCCGGAGCCTCTCTTGCCGTATTTCTTGAACAAGGCGGCTTGTTGGATGATGGTCAACTCCTTGCTGAGCCTGCATGCAATACTTTGCTCGCGTTCATGCAAAAGGGAATGGCTCTTTGAACTGGCTGTGATTCTTCGTGTTCCCCCTGCTGCTGTTGGCCCTCCTGCTGGGAGGCATGCTGTCCATCGTCATCTACACGCTGCGGACCGGCATCTCGCCCATGCCGACGCTGGGCAAGGTCCGCCGCCAGCTGCTGCCCCTGATCGAGCCGGAGCTCGAAGGCACGGTCCTGGAGCTCGGCGCGGGGTGGGGCACGCTGGCCTTCGCCCTGGCGGATCGCTGCCCCCAGGCGAAGGTGGTGGCCTTCGAGCTGTCCCCGCTGCCGTTCGCCTTCTGCTGGCTGCGTCAGCGCCTTGCGCCTCGTGCGAACCTCGAGCTGCGGCGGCAGGACTTCTTGCGCGCCTCCTTCTCGGGCGCGTCCGTCGTGGTCTGCTACCTGTTTCCCGGAGCCATGGCGCGGCTGGCGCCCAAGCTGCTCGCGGAGCTGCCACCCGGGGCGTGCGTCCTCAGCCACACCTTCGCGCTTCGAGGCTGGAAGCCCGAGCGGTCGCTCGTGGTCGATGACCTGTACCGCACTCCGATCTACCTCTACACGGTGCCGGCGCAGGCCAGCTGAGCTCACGGATCGACGCGAAGCACGCCGCCCGCATCATCGGCGATGAAGGCCCCCCCGAATCCATCGAGCGCCAGTCCCTCCGCCCGCTCTCCAGGAACGGAGGTCTTGCTCACCAGCTGTCCGTCCCGGGTCAGCTCGTAGACGGAGCCCTGGCCCTTGCCGCCGCTGGACTCGGTGATCAGGAAGTGGCCCGACGCCCGGTCATAGGTGACGTCCGAGGCCTGGTGCTGGACGACGTCCGACAGCTCGAGCACGTCCACCGCCTTGGCCTTGCCGTGCTTCTTGTCGAGCGGCACATCGAGCTTCACCAGCCGGGGCGGTTGCTGATTCACGCAGTAGAACGCGTTCTGCTCGGGCACGTAGCACAGCCCCTCCGCGCTCTTGTTGTGCTCGTTGCCGATGATCCGCTCGCCGTGGAGCTTCGTGTCCACCTCGTACTCCGCCTTCACCTTCAGCGAGTCGGGATCCAGCTCGTAGATGATGGGCGTCTTCTTCTCCTCGAGGGCGAAGAGCCGGCCGTTGGGCCCCACGGTGACGCCCTCGAAGTTGTGGCCATCGACGTTCGCCCGGCGCAGCACCTTGCCTTCGCGGGTGAGCTCCGCCACGTCTCCTTGATCTCCCACC